>CAMPJM010000454.1 GCA_946886805.1 uncultured Flammeovirgaceae bacterium
TTGTATTAATGGAATTTATTCCATTATATATTAGGAGTAGAACTACAATCTTAATTTAATAATATATGACAACATTTAAGTGCCTGATCGCGGATCAGATGCATGAGAGCATAATACCCTTATTAGAAGAACTGGGATATATTGTTCATTACAGACCCGAAATAACCAGAGAACAATTATTACAACAAATTGCTGATTATTCCGGTCTTATCATTCGCAGCAAAACTGCCATTAACGCAGAAGTTATTGAAAAAGCTATTAATCTTAAATTTGTAGGAAGGGCGGGGGCTGGAATAGACCAATTGGACGTAGCATTATTGGAAAAGCAAAATATAACGATCCTTAATGCTCCTGAAGGTAACCGCGACGCATTGGGAGAACATAGCATAGGCATGTTGCTTTGCTTATTCAACAAAATTCACTTAGCCAATATTCAGGTCAAAAATAAAACGTGGGACAGGGAAGGTAACAGAGGCGTAGAGCTGATGGGAAAAACAGTAGGGTTGATTGGATTTGGCAATATGGGGCAGGCATTTGCTAGAAGATTAACTTCCTTTGAATGTAAGGTTTTGGCCTATGATAAGTACCATGGCAATTTCAAATCGCCATTTGCTGACTCGGTCTCGATGGAAGAAATATTTAAGTCTGCCGATATATTAAGTGTTCATACACCCTTAACTTCAGAAACCAGGGGCATGATCGATGACAATTTCATAAAAAAATTCAAAAGGCCTTTTTATTTGATCAATACGGCCAGAGGTGAAATAATACCCTTCTCTACTATAGCAAATGGTATAAAAAATGGTAAAATACTAGGCGCAGTGCTGGATGTTCTCGAGAACGAAAAGTTAAATAAGTTAAGCCCGGAGCAGATCGACTACTTCAATTATTTAACTTCTTCAGACAAGGTCATAATGACTCCCCACGTAGCGGGCTGGACGTTTGAATCTTATATCAAGATCAACGAAGTGTTGGTCAGAAAAATCAAGGAACTTAATTTATTATAATTAATTCCCTCTTTAGTGTATATAGGTAAGGTTTTAAAAGGTTTCCATGTTATTTTACTTTCTATGTTGTATATCTTAGCGACATATAATAAAAACCAAAACCGAATTTTAATTTTTTTTGAATGAGATACTTTGACCGGATTAAAAATTTAAAAGAATATATAATTGCTATTCCGGAAAAGCCCCTTTTAACTTCCTTTTTGGTGCTGATATTCGTAGCACTACTAGTGGTTGGCCTAAGTTTACCTTATTATATTTCCGATTTCAAGGAATTTTATATGCAGGTGCTTGCTGAGGCACACGGAATGATTTTCGATATTGCAATCATTGGTATACTGATTTTCTGGCTCAATAAAAGCGGTGAAAAAAGAATGCGAATTAAGACCTATAAAGACGAGATTGACGATTTCAGACTTTGGACGTCAGAGGAAGCAGCATTTCGGACTGTAGGTAATATAAAAAGGCTCAACAGAAATAAAATTTATGAACTAAATCTCGTGGATTGCTTTTTGGCGAAAACGAATTTAAATTATGCCATCCTCGAAAAATCAAACCTTAATAACGCCAATCTATCATTTTCAAAACTTATTGAGTGTAACCTCCAAAATGCCAGACTTAATCAGACAAACCTTGAATCAGCCAATTTAAATCAGGCGAAATTGTACAGCGCCTACGCAAGTGGTGCAAATTTTAGAGATGCCTTTTTAATAAAAGCCAATTTTGAGAAGGCTTTTTTGATCAAGGCAGACTTCTCCAACGCCCATATGATGGAGACCAATTTGAACAGTGCTTATTTAAATGGTGCAAATTTCGATAATGCTAATCTCTACAAGGCTGATTTGAGAAATACCATTGGTTTAACGCTGGAACAGATTGTAAAGGTGAAGACGCTTTATCTTGCTTTGCTGGATGACGATTTTAAAGCATTAGTAATGGAAAACTACCCATCATTATTAGGAGGGTAATAGAAATCCTCTATTAATTGCAGAGTGCTTTTTTCAAATAATTATGATGCCAAGCCCGTTTGGTACTGCGTAATCTGTGCCTTCGGCAATGTAAAGGAAAATATCGACCCTTTGCCCACAGTGCTTTCCACTTCTATTGTTCCGCCATTCTTTTCCACAAACTCTTTACACAATATTAATCCCAACCCTGTGCCTTTTTCATTCGCAGTGCCTTTGGTGCTATGCTTTTGATCAATCCTGAAAATCTTATCAATTACATCTTCGCTTATACCCACCCCATTATCATGGATTGATATTAGTACCATATTGCTGCTTTCCCTTGCATCTATTTTGATTTCCCCACCCGAAGGCGTGAATTTTAGGGCATTTGATAACAGATTCCGGATGACGGTATTCACAGAGTTCCTATCTGCATGCACAGCAATATTATAATATTCTGTCGTTTGGATTTCTATATTTTTAGTTTCTGCGGTTTTTGCTAGTAAATTTTTACTTTGGTTAATTAAATCATTTAAATCCAGGATCTCAGGCTTTAACTCTATATTCCCACTTTGAGACCTTGACCATTCCAATAGATTCTCCAGCAGACTAAAGAGCCCTTTGACAGATTTATCAAGATCTTTGGCCAACATCTGAATCTCTTCTTTGCTGAGGTGTGCGGTATGGTTAATTAACAAACCTGAAAATGAAGTTAGTGAATTTAGAGGTCCTTTCAAGTCATGGCTAATGATCGAAAAGAACTTATCCTTGGTAGCATTAAGCTCTTCTAAAGATTTATTCTTCTCATTTATCTGAATATTGGTTTCTGTTAAATGTACGTTTGACCGCTTTTTTACTTTGTAGGAATAGTAAATTAATAAAGCAATAACAGCAAACAAGACAATCCCCATTATAAGGAAGTTTTTAAAATCTTTTTGCTTTTCCAACTGAAGCTCTTTCACCATCTGGCTTTTTTTAAGAATTTCAATTTCATTTTCTTTCTTGTCTATTTCATACTTTGTTTGCATTTCTGCGATTTTTCGCTCGCTTTCTTCACTATATATAAACTCACTTATTGCAATAAATAAATCTTTATATTCCAATGCACTGGTATAGTTTTCTAAAGAGTAATGGCATACATAAAGAAGTTCATAACTATCCCTGATTTGTTTCTTAGCTTGTTCTTTCACCCCGTACTCCAATGCAAGTTCCAGATTTCTTATTGCACGCTCATATTCTTTGGTCTGAATGAAAATGGAACCAATATGATTATAAGATTGGGCAAGTCCCTTCTTATCATTCAATCTCTTTTTGCTTTTTATTGCTAACAGTTGGTGTTGTAATGCCTGCTTCTCATTTCCCATTAAAAGAAATATTTCTCCTAAGGCCGTATAGGATTCGGCAATGCCCTGTCCGTCACTTACTCCTTTTCTGATGTCTAACGCCTCTTTTTGGTACTTTAGGGCTTCTTTAAGTTTACCTTCTTTTTTGTAGACTCTCCCAATATGATGAATTGAATTAGCTTCCCATTTTTTCAGCCCCTTGTTTTTACTTATTGCCAGTGCTTTTCTATGGTAAACGAGTGCTTTGTCATTGGATTCCAATAAAAGATTGACATTTCCTAAAGCATTTAATGTGTTAATAATGCCTTCGTCCTGATGTAATTCTTGCTGAATTATTAGAGATTGCATGTAATATTCCAATGCTTTGTAGTTATTCCCTACTTCCTCATAAATTTCCCCTATAGCAAATAATGTCCTTGCTTTCTCTTTTGGCAAATTATGTTCTTCGTCTATCTTTAAAGATCGGAAGCAATATTCCAAGGCTTTTTCAAAATCAGAGAGCAAAAGGCGATTAGCCTGACCAAGGAGGTAAAGGGCTGTAGATTGCTCCTTATAATTGTTGGATTGCTCTGCTAATTGTAGTGCAGCCTCAGCTTTGCCAATCGATTTTAAAGGGTTAATTTCCAGGTATTTGCTTGAAATTTGGTTCAGGAGATTAATTTTTAAACTATCAGGAGCTAATATCAGTTTTAATTCCAGGCTATCAACACATTGAGTAGCACGTGAATCAATAGCATTACAGATAGCTGGAATCATTGATAAAAATAGGATTATATTTATATAGATCTGGCGTTTTAAGATCATGATGATGTCAGAGTTTTTGGCCTTTATATGTCGTATAATATTTTGCAAAGGCTCATTTATATACAATACATGTTATTTTAAAATTCATACATTTAACATCCTATTATTGTATTTATTATGAATTTTACTGTGGCATGTTATATAATAGTATATTTTACATTATTTTAGATTAGCTATGAATAGAATTTTGAAGATGGAATTATAATGAGTATTTTTGTTCCTGTTAAAATATTTTTATTAGAGGAACAAG
>CAMPJM010000455.1 GCA_946886805.1 uncultured Flammeovirgaceae bacterium
CTAAGCAAAGTATAATTATAAGTACTATAACCGAAAGATGTACCTGGCTTAAAGCGCAAAGGATCACCGTTAAAAACGGATACGCTTTTTTCTATTGAGTTGTGGGGGTCAAGGTTGTAGTATTCCCAAATAGGAAAGCAGAAACAAAGCCCGTAATTTCTAATTCCTGATGTATGACTCGCCAGTTGGCGGATTGTGATTTCAGGATGCTCAAAATAGGGCACATATTGACCCACAGTGTCGTTCAGTGCTATTTTTCCCTGCTCCAGCAGCCTACCCAATCCAACGCTGGTAACCGCCTTAGAAACACTCCCTATCCTGAAGCTGGTTGTCACATCTGCTATGGTCTTATTCTTAACGTCACTGTAGCCCCTGGCTTCTGTCCATACTATTTTATTGCCAATACCAACTGCCAAGGATACTGCTGGAGCTTCTAATTTTTCATGGTATTTTGAAAGCATTTTTTGACTCTCAGTAATCTCTCGAGAATATTCAGGATCCGTGACACCTATTTTTGATACTCCCAAAAATGCTTCCGGAAGTGCTTGCCAACCATGAGTCCAAGCAAATACAGGTTGAAACGAATAATAACAAAAGAATAAGAAAATGACCATCCCTCCACCGATTAAAATTTTTTTCATCGTAGCTTCTTTTTAGTAGTTAATTTTTACTGCGATAAAGATTGGCCGAAATTCCGGAAATTTTAATTTTTGTAGACCAATCAGCGGAACTGGTAGCTATAAAGCTTCAAAAGAACCTGATGTTGTGTTCATCTGTGTTTCTCGCCTTTTCAGGTCACACAAACTGCTATTTCGTCGACTTTCGCTATAGGAAAAGGGATTAAAGATTATATTTGAGATCAGCAAATGCCTTTATGATGCCAGTTAAAAATATTTTCTTAAAAATTACTCAAAACCGGACGGGAAGGCATCTGTTATTTTGGCTGGCAGCTCTTTTGGCCATCACAGTTGCTGAGTCCAGTTCGGAAAGCCAGGAGCAGGACTTCTTAAACATTTTGGGCGGCAATACCATCAATCTAATCGCACCTATTATTGCGGCTTATTTTCTTAATTATTTTTTACTTCCGAAGCTTTTTAAACGAAAACAATACCTTTCTTTCCTGCTTCTCTTTTCTATATCAGCCTATCTAATTTGTGTGTTTTCGAGGATTCTTAATGTTCATGTTGCCGAACCACTATTCAGGCAAGGACATTTTGAACAGGAAGCAGTCGCGGAAATTTTTGTTCAGCTAGAGTCTTTGCTTACGTTATATTTCCCGGGTATTTTTTTTATCGCATTTGCTATGACATTGCTTAGGCAACAAAAAGCACATGTGGAAATCAAGCAACGAAATGTTTTATTGGAAAAGGACAAAGCGGAAGCAGAACTAAATTTTTTAAAGGCGCAGATACACCCTCATTTTCTATTCAATACGTTAAACAATTTATATGTCCTTACATTAAAAAAATCAGACAAAGCTCCTGAAATAGTTGTTAAACTCTCAGAAATCCTAGATTATATCTTATACAGAGGAAATGATGCCGTAGTGGCGGTGGAGAAAGAGATAAAACTGCTCGAAAATTATATTTCTCTGGAAAAATTGCGGTACGGAGATTACTTGCAGGTTTCTTTTCACAAGGATGTGGATGAACTGGGGACTGGTATTGCTCCTCTGCTACTTTTATCTATAGTTGAAAATGCCTTTAAACATGGTGCGAGTAATCAGTTAACTGAGCCCGTAATAAACATTGAACTAAGTCTTAGGAACCAAAATTTACTGTTTAAGGTGTACAATACAAAAGGGGAAAACGCAGCTACCGATGATGCCAACTATAGAAATGGCATTGGAGTTTCAAATATCAGAAGGCAACTAGCACTAATTTATGTTGACTACAACTTTGAGGTCAGGGAAGAAAAAAATTCCTATCTTGTCATTCTATCAATTAACCTAAAAGACATGCGACAGAGCCGTCTATAAATTTTCCTGGGGCAAAAGAGCGCCTGCATTAAAAGGTTATTAAAATTAGTGGATATACATAATATGCCTCACAGATGAAAGTCAATTGTATAATTATTGATGATGAACCCTTGGCCATTGAGCTTATAGAAAGTCATATTGCCCAATTAACATATTTGAAGGTCATCGGAACATTTAAAAACGCTGTTGATGCACTTGAATTTATAAAAACCAATCAAGTTGATCTGCTATTTCTTGATATTCAAATGCCTCTGATAACAGGGATCGAATTTCTGAAGTCTGTGGACATTGCTCCAAAGGTGATCTTAACAACAGCCTACAGGGAATATGCGATAGAAGCGTTTGATTTAAATGTTGTAGATTATTTATTGAAGCCTATAACTTTTGAAAGGTTTTTCAAGGCCATAGACAAATATTTTGAAGCTGTTCCTTCAGGACCACAGCAGAGTCAAGTTGTATCCTCTCCCCTTCCGGAGAACGGTTTCATATATGTGCGGGCTGACAAAAAGAATATAAAAGTGACGTTGTCGGATATACTTTACGTAGAAAGTATCAAAGACTATATTAAGATTTGCACTACAGAAAAAACAATTTTAGTAAAAGAGAAAATCAGTGCATTTGAGGAGCAATTGCCAAAGCATCTATTTTTGAGAGTTCATCGTTCCTATATTGTTAATCGACTAAAGGTAACGGCTTATACAAATTATGACATTGAAATAAGTTCGATAGAGATTCCTATAGGTGGCATGTTTAAAGAGCAAGTTAAAATAGGACTTTCTACGTAAAACAGAGGAGTTCTTGATCGCTGATTAGTAAGTTACCACCAATAGTATGATTAAAATAACGGAGTTCCAAAGCGAAGATGTAAACCTAATCCTAAAATGGATAGGCACTCAGGAAGATCTTATTTCTTGGTCCGGAAAACAGTTTTCGTTTCCTCTCCAACAAACGGAATTAGTTAACTATTTCAAAACTTTTGAAGGTAAGCCTGATAACTTTAAAGCTTTCAACATCGAGCTTAACGGAGAAAAAATCGGACATTGTGAGTTAGCAAATATTAATACAATAGAAAAGAACGCAGCTTTTATTTCGAAAATATTTTTGAGACAGGATCTTAGGCGAAATGGCTATGCTACCTTAGCCATTTCAGCTTTATTGAACCTTGCCTTTGGTCTTCTAAACAGGGTTATTCTGGGAGTTATTGCAGACAATGAAGCGGCGATTAATTGCTACAAAAAGATTGGTTTTAATTTCGTTAAAAACAAAGTTACCTCCTTTGAAGTTGCTGATAAACAATACACCGCGGTTTGGATGGACTTAAGGAAAGAAGAATGGGTGGAAAAACTGGTGGTAACAAGTTATAAGAAGACAAAAGTATAAATTCATTTAATTACTGTATATTTATACCATTCGAATAAAAAAATTGAGATGAATAATAAAATAATAATGAGAAGTTGGAGGGAGCAGAAGATTCTTCTAAAAAGAATGTTTTCTTCGCTGTCAGATGAAGATTTCCTTTACGAGGAAGAAAAAAAAGAAGATATGTTTGAGCGACTGCAAAATAAGCTTGGAAAAACGAGGAAGGAGTTGGATTCCATTTTTGCCGATCTACAGTTGTCTTAATACTTGTTGATTTAAACTTTTATAACGGTAAGGGTAAACGGCTGGTAAAATTAATCTACTCTCATAAGGGAAAGGATTGTAGCCTGAAGTTTTGAAGAGGCCGGTCCGAAAGACTCCGGACTCGATTCGGAGAACAGATTGGGGAATGTCTGTTATTTTTATCTATTTATGCCTAAACAAATAGAAGCACCTTTCGGGATATTCCAGCGACTCCTGCGTTATTAGTGCCTGCTCTCAACGAACATTCGAGGAGAAGAGACTAGGATAGGTCAAGCAATATTTCTGGGGCAGCCTTGTATTTTTCTGGATCACCCTTTCGTAATGATTCGGCTAAAGCCAAATCTACACAGGTCGCCCATAGCTGCAGCCTGCAATAATTCGACTTTGGCATAGCCATGCCTTTGGCGTAGGCGAATTATTGGCTTAAAATCAAATGCTGCGTCGGAGTGTCTTGGAAGATTGGGCCACCCGGCCACAGGGTCACGAAAGCAAAATTGCAGCAGGGCCCTTGGTCGTCTAGCAGATAATTTGTAGTCTAAGTTAGAGATTAAGATTTTCTGGAGGCACTCCTCAACTTTTTCGCTTGATCCGATTCTTCCAGGTAGTTACCTCCTACTCCGCACAAAACCAAAACGGCATCGCATTACTCTTTTGCACTTCCTGTAGATCTCTACTAATATTTTAAAGCCGCAAACAGCACAGCGAAAAATTTTTACAAACAATCATTCCTGATGCATGTTCATA
>CAMPJM010000456.1 GCA_946886805.1 uncultured Flammeovirgaceae bacterium
ATCACCGGGAAAGGTAAATGAAAAGCCAAGTATTTCCTGAACCATCGGAGAAATGACCAGCACGGGAAGGGTCAGGGCCAGGGAAATCCAAAACCTTTTCTTGAAGTCCTCGATCATCATTTTATGATGGTCCTGGTGCCCTCCATGACCTGTGTACCCCCCATGTTTCATCCGAGCGTGGTCATGCTGCTCATGTCCATGGACAGTGGTTTCAGCCAGTGCCGACTTTTCTTCATTTGAAGCTTCTTTTGCTTTAGTTTTTGCACTTTCATTATGATCATGGGATTGATGTTCCTTATGCTCATGCCCCCTCTTCCCATCGGCATGCTTCTTATGGTCATGGTGCTTGTGATTCTGATGAGTATGCTTCTGTTCCATGGTATTAATATTTTAGTTTTTTATCCGTATTTCAATTGCTATTGGTATAGAACAAATTTATCGGGGACAGGATAGATTTCTTTTACACAATTTTGATTATGATTTATGTAATTTTACTGTTGGATCTCAGAAAGCATGACTACTCTTTATGTGGCCGTTAATTCCTGATGGCTTTGGCGAAGTTATAAGCGCAACACGCTAATCCTTAGTTGTCATGAATGTAAAATACGGTCACCTCCTGATTTCTCTTTGTTTATTTTTTCTTTTTGTCATCTGTTTGAATGGAGGGACAAGACACTGAACCATAGGAACAAAATACACAACAATCACCTTTTTCAGGCTTCAGGTTTTCGTTACAATTCTCGCAGGTACATAAGAACTGGCATGCATCAATGGGTATTTTCTTCTTTTCGGTGTCCGCATTCAGGACAGATGATAGTCGATTGTAAGACTATTCTTTCTTCATGAAAGTTCAAGGTTACAATAAAAAGCCATGGCAAATATAAATACTTGCCATGGCTTTTTAATATTCTTAGATTTACTAATTATGCCAACACTGTTATTTTGACTCCTTGAAATTTTTAAATGTTTCTTCTGACTCAAAATACAAAACATCCTCACTACTGTTGGCTGCTCAAGCAATAAAAGCAGTAGCTTTATCTACCTCCCTACCAGTAACCGGATCAATGGCATATCTTACTTCCCGGTTATTGTTTATTTTATCGACACACATGTTGCAACATCCATAGTAAGTCTTCCCTTCAAATTCAACAGGGATCTGCTCTTTGCCCATATAGGCATTGTTGACCATACACACCAAATTGCTGGATATTTTAGCTTCTATGTTTATAGCAACATTTTGCTGTTCTTGAGCTTCAGTAACACTAGTCTTGGGTTTTTCGCCTTTGGCATTGCTCTCGCAGGCCGTAATGAACATGGCACTGATCATTATAGCTGTTATAGCTCCTAAAATTAAAGTCAAACGTTTCATTTTTACAAACTTCATTTTGTTATTGATAAACATATTTATTACAGTGTTTCTTTTACTGAACCGCACTTCAGCATCTTATCTCCAAAATAAGGATTCCTGATCTCTTTACTGTCGCTCAGCCAAAAAGCGCCTGCATTATTTAAAGCCATTGGACAGTGCTGGTAATAAACTGTTTCCCTACCTGTTCCAAAAGCTTTTACACTTTTATAAAGGGCATCATTGAAACCGGAGAAATACTTTCTTTGCTCGCCGATATTGCCGCTGCTTTTGATCTGGCTAAGACTATTGTTAATTTCTTTTAAATAGTTCATCCAATCCCTATGTGCCTGGTCTTTCAGTAAATTCATATCTACTTTAGCTATAGCTTCCTGCACGGGAACTACTGCTTTCTTAACTTTCTCAGCATCTGAAGCAACAAAAGCTTCTTTTAAATCAAGACTGGTTTTATAGACTGTAGCAAGCTGTTTTTGAAATGCAGGATCAGCTTCCCCACTTTTTGTTTCTTCCATCTTATGACCTTTATGACCTGCGTGGCCATCTTGCGCCTTTACACCTAAAGTGAACAGACTTAAACTTATTGATAACACTAAGATTTGCTTTTTCATTTTTATTGATTGTTTAGATTAAATTATTAGTTATAGATTTTACCTTATTTGCTTTACTCCCTATCCGGAGTTATTTTTGAACGAACTTCCCCACAAGTAAGCATCTGCTCACCAAAATAGGGATTCCTGATCTCTTCGTTCACGCTAATCCAGTAGGCTCCTTTGTTATCGGAAGCCATAGGACAATATTGGTAATAAGCTGCTACCTCTTCACCTCCGAAAAGTTTTAAACTTTTATATAAAGCTTCACTCAATGGGGCAAAAGCAGTTCTTTGATTTTCGATATTTTCGGTGGCCTGTATTTGCTGCAAGGTGTTATTGATTACGGCAAGTTGTTCCATCCAAAGGTTATGTGCTTCACCTTTAAGTAAACTCATATCTGTCTTTTCAACAGCATCAATTACTTCTTCGGAAGCTGCTTTCGCACTACCAGGATCGGATGCTACCAGTGCATCTTTCAGCTTTAAATATTGGTCAAAGACATAGGCGAGCTGTTGTTGAAACTGGCTGTCCACTTCCATGGCTTCCTGATTGCTTTCTGTATTATCTCCTGCATGTCCTGAGCGGTCCGCTCCTTGCCCTGTATCATTCATGGATTGTTCGTCCATCTCCATGCCTTCATGATTATGTCCTGCCATAAGATTACCTCCTTTTTTTAGCTCATATTCACTATATAGCAGGTAAGCTCCGGTTACTACCACAGTATCACTTTCCACCAGGCCTTTGGTGATTTCTACCTGGTCAAAATTTACCAGACCAGTTTCTACCATTCTTGGTTTAAAAGTGCCTTCTCCGGCTTTTACCCAAACATGGGCCCCGTCACCACTACGGATAACTGCATCATTCGGAATAGCGATCACTTTTTTTTGGGAATTTTCTAAAATAACATTGCCCTGCATTCCCGGCAGAAATTGATGATCCGGGTTAGGGATCTCTACCCTCAAGGATAGTATCTGACTGTTATTGTTAAATTCAGGGCTTATGAAAGTAACCTCACCGGTAACTGGTTCATTTTCAAATCCAGCAACGGCTACTTTTACTTTATCACCTTCATTTACCAGCTGAGCTTCACCAGGATACAACTCAGCTTCTACCCATACTTTATCCAGCCGGTCTATTTTATACAACCTGCCGCCTTCCGGTAAATATTGGCCTTCAGCACCTGCTATTTCTGAGACAATACCTGAAACCGGAGATAAAAAAGTGATTTTTGCATCCATCTTTTTTGCAGTCGCTAATTGGTTGACCTGCCCCTCCGTCATACCATAAAGCAGCAGTTTTTTGCGTGCCGACTCCAGAAAAGATCCGTATCTAGGCTCCTGCTCACCCAGCTGTTCATTTTGTTCCAATGCCAGCAGAAATTCCCGTTGCAGCGTAAGCAATGGTTCGCTGTAGATTTCATACAATGGCTGCCCCTTTCTTACCCTTTGTCCGGTTTCTTTAATATACAACCTTTCAATCCTGCCTTCTACCCTGCTGGATACCACTTCGGCTTGTTCTTGATTTTCTGTTACCCTCCCTACAAGGATGGTATTATCGCCCATTTCTCCCTGGCCTACAGGTAATGTGGTAATGTTACCCAGTCTCATCTGCCTTTCGCTCAACATGATCTCTGCCGAGCTGGCATCGCCTTTTTCTATTGGCACCAGGTCCATGCCACAAATAGGGCAAGTACCCGGCTCATTTGCTACAACCTGCGGGTGCATGGGGCAGGTGTAGGTGAGTCCATTTTCAGCATGGTCATCTTCATGTCCTTCTTCTTTGCTTTGGCACGCATTTATTCCAATTATAAAAAATGCTGCCACTATCCATATTATAGTTTTTTTCATGGCCTTTTCTGATTGTTGATTTTAATAAAACTTTCACTGTCCACCATAAACTGGGCATTATGGGCTATGTCTTCATCAGGCGATAGACCATCAACCAGTTCTATCATGCCCTCAGATCTTCTTCCGGTGGTGACTTCCTGAGGTCTGAAAACACCATTTTCCTCTACAAAAACAACCTGTTTTGTGCCCAGATCAAGTACTGCAAGTGCAGGGATCCAGAGGGCATTCTCCACTGTTGATTTAAAATGTGCTTTTACCAATTGCCCCACTTGCAGGGAATTTTCTTCTCTGGAGAGATAGACCCTCACCTTCATAAAGTCCTCTCCCTGATTGAAAAAGGGCTGAATAAAATCAACCTTGGTTTCCAGTTCCTGATCCCCCCAGGTAATGGTCACGGGATCCCCTGCTTTGATCCTGGACGCATCTGCTGCATAGAGGTCAAATTCCGCTCTAAGGGTGGAAGTATTGATAATTTTAAACAGGGTCTGCCCTGCATTTACATACATCCCTTCCCTGATGCCAAGCTCCTGTGAAGCGG
>CAMPJM010000457.1 GCA_946886805.1 uncultured Flammeovirgaceae bacterium
CTGTGATGGAATTGATCCAATAGAATGCGTGTTGATGCAGTGTAAGGAGAAACTTTATTTTTTTAGGACCTCACTCACAGAAAGTTTTGAAACAATATTTCATCCGAATCTAATCGGTCTAAACAGCATTTTTTACCATGGCAGAAAATTTAATAATTATAAGTGACGCACCCAAACTGGAGAAATACAAAACCTTAATTCCGCAAATTGAGGCGCTTACCGCTGGGGAGCCAGATCTCGTCGCCAACCTTGCCAATATTACTGCCGCTTTAAAGCAAACCTTCGGGTTTTTTTGGGTAGGCTTTTATATAGTAAGGGAAGAATCGCTTGTTTTGGGGCCTTTCCAGGGACCAATTGCATGCACCAGGATTTCAAGAGGAAAGGGGGTATGTGGAACAGCCTGGCAAAACAAGGAAAGTATATTGGTGCCGGATGTAGACCTGTTTCCCGGTCATATTGCTTGTAGTTCCGACTCTAAATCTGAAATAGTTTTGCCAGCTTTAAAAAACAATGAAGTAGTACTTGTTTTGGATATTGATAGCGATGTATTGAATGATTTTGATACCGTAGATAAAGAACAGTTATCCATTATTATGAAACTGATAGAGGGCTTGTTATAAAATCCCTCTATTAAAATCGAAGTTCCGGATTATAAACTAAGCTTTTTTATCCGCAAGAGACTGCTCATATTTAGCAGCCTCACCTTGAACCTGATGTTCGTTAGCAAGTGCCAACTCAGCGATCACTGTTCTTCCTGCTTTGGTTTTATCACCAATATTTACCTTTATGATGGCATCTAAAGGAAGAAATATATCCACTCTAGATCCAAACTTTATAAAGCCAAATTCTTCTCCCTGTTTAACAGAATCACCTTCTTTGATATACCATTTAATTCTCCTGGCCAAAGCTCCAGCAATTTGCCTCACCACAATATCGATCCCATTTTGCAATTCTAATACAAAAGTAGTCCTTTCGTTGTCGGTGCTTGACTTTGGGTGCCAGGCTACCAGATATTTGCCCGAGTGGTATTTAAAATATTTGATTACACCGGAAGCGGGATTTCTATTTACATGGACATTCACAGGAGACATGAATATTGAAACTTGCTTCCTTTTTTCCTTAAAAAACTCTTCCTCTATGGTTTCTTCAATAACTACAACCTTTCCGTCAGCTGGTGCTAAGATATGATCGTCGTTATAAGCAGCAACAATTCTCGGGTTCCTAAAGAACTGGAGAATAATTAAGAAGAAGATGATACTTACACCTATAAAAATATTGTGGAGCAATTGGTAGGCAGGAAATAGCCATAATATGATAAAATTTATAGCTATTAAACCTATTAATAACAATGCTAATATCCGTCTGCCTTCTTTATGAATAGTCATATTTAAATCACATTTGGTAGGTCATGACAACCATTGCCATAACCTACCAATATTATTTTGGTTTAAAATCCTCCCCTAAATTTGTAAGTTTTTGCCACTTTGTCAATTGCCACAATATAAGCAGCAATTCGCATAGGTACCTTATATTCCAAAGACGTACGATACACGTTGTCAAAAGCGTCTTTCATAATCCTGTCAGATCTCCTGTTTACCCGCTCCGCAGTCCATTTATAACCCAATCGGTTTTGAACCCATTCGAAATATGAGACAGTGACCCCTCCAGCATTTGCGAGAATATCCGGTGCCACCATTATTCCTTTTTCATTTATAATTGCATCGGCTTTAGCGGATGTCGGCCCGTTTGCCCCTTCTACAATTAGTTTGGCTTTTATGTTATGTACATTGGCCATTGTAATCACGTCCTCCTTGGCAGCAGGCACCAACACATCTACCTCAAGGGTAAGGATTTCCTCACCATCTAAATGTTCAGCACCCTCAAATCCGTCCAAGTGCCCATTAGTGGAATCCCGGTGCATTATTGCCCCCTTTATATCTATACCGTTCGGGTTGTAATAAGCGCCGGTAATGTCACTGATACAAACGACTTTTACGCCTCTCTCCTGTAATAGTAAAGACGCAAAAGAACCAACATTGCCAAAACCCTGTACCGCACAAGTTGCCTTAGAAGGGTTTAATTTTAGTTTTTCCATTGCTGCCAGTGCCGAAACCATCACGCCTCTTCCCGTGGCTTCTGTTCTTCCTAAAGAACCTCCAAGTACCAAAGGCTTTCCGGTTACCACTGCATTTACTGTTACGCCCCTCGTTCGGGAATATTCATCCATCAACCAGGCCATTTCCCTGGGCCCAGTTCCCATATCTGGCGCAGGTATATCTCTGTCTGGTCCAAAAATTTCTATCATTGCAAGCGTATAAGCTCTTGTCAACCGCTCAATTTCCCCAGCAGACATTGCCCGTGGATTGCATTTTATGCCCCCCTTAGCACCGCCGTATGGAATATCCACCACTGCGCACTTCCAGGTCATCCAGGCGGCCAGTGCTTTCACTTCATCTATATTAACAGCCATATCATACCGGATTCCTCCTTTAGAAGGGCCTAGAATATTGGAATGAATGACACGATAACCTTCGAAGACCTGAATGGAACCGTCATCCATGGTAACAGGTAATGAAACAATTACTTGCTTGGATGGGGATTTTAAAACATTATAGACTTCATCTTCCAGACCCAAAGCCTGTGAAGCAATATGAAATCTGGACATCATTGACTCAAACGGGTTTTCTTTATCCGTGATAGGAGCCGGTTCAATATACGCCATAATTTAATTACTAAGTTGTAAGTTCTTACTTTCTTATTAAAACCTTAGATTCGATGAGAATTATCTAGCTAGCAAGCCCTTGTTAAGCTTATCTGCTGCGGCTTTTACTATTTCGTTAAATAAAAGCCAATAATAGACATGCGATATCTAGTTGATATAACGCCTTTACAATATTAGTGTTTTTTTGATTAATCCAATTCATCCTTCATATCAAATATTTTAGCTCAAAAGTTAAAAATTTGACGAATTACTATAGAAAAATCTTAAGAAATGTTACGATAAATGGTGTAGATAATAAAAGGCCATCAAATCGATCAAGAAAGCCTCCATGACCTATAATTACTGAACCTGAATCCTTTACCTCTATGCTTCTTTTAAACATGGACTCCACGAGGTCGCCATAGGTACCAGCTATTATTATAATAGTAGCCAATGCCATCCATTGCCACAACAAAAGATCATGGAAATAAATAGACACCAAATAGGCCATAACCAGGGCAGTGAGCGTGCCGCCAATGCTACCTTCCCAGGATTTTTTTGGGGACACTCGTTCAAATAGCTTTGTTTTTCCGAATCTTACACCAGCAAAATAAGCCCCGGTATCACTAGCCCAATGCAACAAAAGACAGCCGATAATCAACTGATAACTGTATTTACCAGAAGAGAAAGCAATGACATTTAACAATGCAAAAGGAATGGCTACATACCACACGCCCAGAAAGGTAAAAGCAAGATTTGTAAACGGCTTCTTTACGCCCTTTTTATATAATTTAATAAAAAAAGCCCCGGCGGCGACGGGGAAAGCATAAAAATAAAAGTGGTGGTGGAGTATTCCCTTTTCAACTAAAAAAGTTAGGGTATAGATAAAAAGTGCGATGAAACTTCCATAGGTTTTTAATGGCAACATGCCGTCCAAACCCACATTTTTATAAAATTCTAACAAGGCAAAAAGGGTCACTATAAAAAAAACACCAAAATATGCCCAACTATTCCAGCATATTGCGGTGATAATAACAGCTCCACCGATTACAGCCGTTATTATCCGCTGTGTCAGGTTACTGTATTTACTCAAAACATATGTCATCCTTAATTATTTTTATGGCTTTTAACACGTTTTCCGGAGCCACATGAATTTCGTAATGGCCAATTTGATAAAGTGTATCTTTTTTATTGATTAAAACAGGACTTAGTTCATTGTCCTCCAGAACTGCTTTTACAATCTCTGCGCGGTACAGCAAATCGGAGGTAAAAACCCTAAGCCATTTATCCATACCTGTTTATCCTGGTCTTGAAAAATCTTTTAAAAAATATCATTAGTATCAAACCTAAAACTAACGAAAATATCACAGTTGCAATGGGTATGCTAGTGGTATTTTCTAAATCATACCCAATAATATGGGCTTGATACAAATAAAGCAACAACAAGGTAAGGCCATTATTGATAAAATGTCCAAGTATTGGAATCCATAAATTTCCAGACCAATAATATAAATAACCGAACAATACTCCCAAAAACATTCTTGGTACCAGACCATAAAATTGCAAATGAAAAGCGCTGAAGATAAAAGCTCCTAGCCATATAGCAACATGAATATTTTTGGAAATGGCAAAAAGTTG
>CAMPJM010000458.1 GCA_946886805.1 uncultured Flammeovirgaceae bacterium
AGGTTATATAGAATACCCTGTAATTGGAAAAATTGAATTGGGGGGATTAACAAAAGAAGAGGCAAAACAAAAATTAAATACCTTGTTAAAAGATTACCTCAAGGATCCCATTATTAACATTCGTTTTTTAAACTATCGAATCACAGTTATCGGCGAAGTAGAAAGGCCTTCAACCTTTATTCTTCCTTCAGAAAAGATAAATATTTTAACAGCGCTTGGAATGGCCGGAGATTTAACTGTGTTTGGAAAAAGGGAGAATGTTTTGCTAATTAGAGAAGAAGGGGGCATCAGAACCATCGCACGGCTTAATCTGAATGATAAAGATGTTCTTAATTCTCCTTACTTTTACTTACAACAGAACGATGTCGTTTATGTAGAACCTATTAAGAGTAGGAGACCAGAATTTTCAAACAACCTGCGTATTACGTCCATCATATTATCCGTAATTTCCGTCGCAAGTCTTCTCATTTTTAGGTTCAACTAAAGCTCCAAAATATGGTAGAACAAAAGACCTATCAAGCTTCATCTGAAGAGGTAGATATAAAAGGTTTAATTCTGAAATATCTGCGCTATTGGTACTTGTTCCTAATAGGTGTGGCGATTAGTCAAACAATTGCGTGGGTCTATCTTCGATATAGCACTCCCCAGTATAGCATTAGCAGTACTTTGTTAATCAAAGATGGCAATGAGGGACCGAGCATCGGTGGAAATAGTGCCTTTAGCGATTTAGGTATGTTTCAATCTTCCAAAAATATTTACAATGAAATCCAGGTTTTAAAATCAAAAAGCCTGATGAAAAGAGTATTAACTGAATTGGAGCTATATACTACCTATTTTCGAGAAGGAGAAATAAAAACTTCGGAAATCTATGGTCAGGATTTACCAATAAAAATCATAATTCACTCTCTCGATTCTACTGCTTTCAATAAAAATTTTACGCTGTTCTTTACCAAAAACAATTCTTTTCAATTGCTGGAGGGGGAAGATGGAAAAAAGACTACACATCAATTTGGTAAAGAAATCAAGAAGCCTTATGGTCGTTTTACTATCGTAGCAAACTCTACAATACAAAATAAATCTCAAAAAAACTTAAAAATTCGATTTCATAATATAACCAGTCTTGCAAATTCCTACAATTCCAAGCTGAATGTTTCTCCTGTCAATAAAGAGGCGAGCGTATTAGCTATTAGTCTGGTGGACGCTGTGCCGGAGAAAGGAGAAGACATTATAAATAAATTGATTGAGGTTTATAATAAAGAAGCTGTGGAAGACAAAAATCAGACAGCTGCTAATACCATTGAATTTATTGATGAACGACTAGCGTTTCTTACTACTGAATTGACCGCTGTTGAGAAAAATGTAGAGCAGTACAAAAAAAAACACGATCTCACTAACGTAAGTTCAGAAGCCAGCTTATATCTGGAAATGGCCAGTGGATATAATCAACAGTTAGAAGAAATTGAGATAAGGCTGGATGTACTGAACAGTATCGAGGAATATTTAACTAATCAAAAAGATGAATATGAACTCGTACCCAGCAGCTTAAGTTTCGATGATCAAACTCTTAATCGCCTTATTTTAAAGTTTAACGAATTGCAATTGGAGCGAAGTAGAATGTTGCGAACCACTCCGGAATCAAATCCAATGGTCCAGAATATGAACGAGCAATTGGCAAATCTTAAAATTAATATCATCGAAAACCTCGAGAATATTCAAAAAAGTTTGGTCATCACGCGCGAAAGTCTTCAAGATAACTCAGCGCAATTTGAGTCCAGAATACAAAATATTCCTTCTATAGAGAGAGAATTATTGGAAATCAACAGACAACAGGGTATTAAAGAAGGGCTTTATTTATACCTTTTGCAAAAGCGCGAAGAGTCAGCACTTTCTTTAGCTGCTACTGTTTCCAACACAAGGATCATAGATGCAGCGATGTCAGGTAATGCCCCGGTTCAACCAAAAAGACAGATGGTGTACTTGATTGGGTTATTTTTGGGATTAGGCCTACCTTTTGCTTTTCTATATGTGCAGGATTTAATAAACGATAGGATTCAGGAAGCCAAAGAAGTTGAAAAACTTACACCGACACCTATTCTTGGAGAGATTGCCCATAAAAGAACAGATGATTTTTTGGTAGTGACGCAGGAAAGTAAAACACCGGTAGCTGAACTTTTCCGGTTAATAAGAGCAAACTTACAATTTGCCACGGCTGGGAAGGAGAATAAGGTTATATTGGTGACCTCCAGTATGAGCGGAGAAGGCAAAACCTTTTTTAGCTTAAATATCGCCGCCAGTCTGGTACTTTCAGGAAAAAAAGCAGTAGTGCTTGATTTTGACTTTAGAAAACCGGGATTAACGAGAGATATGGGTTATAACAATGAACAAGGAATTACTAATTTTATTATTTCTAATGACGTCTCAATAGAAGAAATATTAAACCCTTCCCTAGTCATACCTAATCTTTCTATAGTAGGTACGGGCCCTATCCCCCCAAACCCTGCTGAGTTGATGTTGCTTCCAAGAATTGAAGTACTAATTTCGAAACTGAAAGAAAAGTTTGATTATATAATTATAGATACCTCTCCTATTGGTCAAGTGGCTGATGCCCGTGCATTGGCACCTTTTATAGATTCCAGTCTTTACCTGGTTAGGTATAACTTTACACGGAAGGAGCAAATCAATATCATCGATGACATTTACAAAAACAGGAAATTAAAGCATCCTATGATTGTGCTGAATGATGCAAGAAAGGAAAATACGTATGGCTATGGGTATGGCTACGGCTATGGGTATGGAGAGGAAAAATCGACCCGGTTCCAGAGACTGAAGAGGAGGGTTTGGAAAGGGTGAACAAACCCCTAATCCCCTAAAGGACTTTTGAGCAGTGTAAACAAGTCAGTTTAGGAAAAAACACAATCCATGACGTCATCCCGGAATTTATGAAGCGAAGCGAATAAATATCCGGGATCCCTGGATAGTGGTACTAAAACCCCTAAATCCCCTAAAGGGAACTTTAGAGCAGTGGTAAATAAGTTAGTGTAGCGAAAAACATAATCCATGATCACTTGATACGAAGACGAAAGCAAGCATACCAAAAGTGCGGCAATCCCCTAATTGAGTGCACGAAATGGGGGATTGTCGCAGCTTTGCCCTTCGAAAAGGCAGGATCAAAGCCTCGCAATGACGTTGTCGATTATGTATCGTCATTGCGAACGGCCTTTCGGTCACAGGTCATGTCACAAAAAACCACACCTCCAAAAATTTAGATGAAGTAAAAGCATACCAAAAGTGCGGCAATCCCCTAAAAAATTACTCCGCTCTCTGTTGCGGGGGATCGCCACATCATTTTTTTTTCGAAAAGAAAAAAATTGACTCGCGATGACGTGGTGGTTTGTAGTGTTTACCATTACCACGTCGTTGTCCCATAGAGATGCCTTTGGCACGAACGGAGTTTCGAAAGGCAGAGTGTCCGGACAACGAGGTGGCTAATTATAACATACAATATTGATATAACAGGCGAATGCGGCAATCCCCTAAATTGGGAGGAGGAGAGCTGGCTTACAGAATGGGAGATTGCCACAGCTTTGCCCTGCGAAAAGGCAGGATCAAAGCCTCGCAATGACGAATTAAAATCAATTATGAAAAAGGCCTACCTTATCCTTTTCCTTCTTTTACCGCTCCTCCCCTTTTCTTCAAAAGGGCAGAGCACCAATGCGCCTTTAACAGATGAGTATTATCATCTGATAGACCGCTATGAAATAAAACAAAATAAGTTTGTGGAATCTTTATTCACAGGTTACAAAGCTTATCAACGAAAGGGGATAGCGGATTTTGCCACCATACAATTGGACAGCCTTGCGGATCTTACTACAGTAGACCGGTTTAACCTGCAGTTTTTGGCCAATGACAATTGGGAATGGACTGAAGCCGCTAAGATAGAAAACAAGCCCATTCTAAAGATTTTTTATCGAAAAAAGCCTGATCTTTTTAGCGTCGATGTTCCTGAATTTGACTTGCATGTAAAGCCTGTGCTATACTTCCAGGTAGGAAAAGAAACGGATCAGGAAGACATCCGGTACATCAATACGCGTGGGGTGGAATTACGAGGACGGATTAATAAGAAGGTAAGCTTTTATACTTTTATAGCAGAAAATCAAGCATTGTTTCCGTCCTACGTAAATAATCGCATCTCTGAACAGCAAACCGTGCCTGGAGAAGGATTTTATAAGAACTTCAAAGAAGGCGGCGTGGACTTCTTTACCGCAAGGGGTTATATCAGTTTTAACGCCACTAAAAATATCAACATTCAGGCAGGACAGGATAAGTTCTT
>CAMPJM010000459.1 GCA_946886805.1 uncultured Flammeovirgaceae bacterium
ATGTCGAGATCCCGCATAGCTACTTTAAAACCATCTCCAAGGTCAGAGAATTCTTCTAACGTGCTCAGCCTTTTTCTGGCATCTGAAGACAGCCCTATAGCAGGAGGGGTGAGCAAATAACAGAACGCCTTTTTATTGGAACGTCCCACCCTGCCGCGCATCTGGTGCAAATCAGAAAGACCAAACATATGGGCCCGATTTATAATGATGGTGTTGGCATTGGGAATATCCAAACCAGATTCAATAATATTAGTAGAGACTAAAACATCATATTCACCCTCAATAAATTTCATCATCACTTTTTCCAGCTTCTTTCCATCCATTTGACCATGGGCAATGCCAATACGCGCATCAGGAACAAGCTTATAAACAACATTTGCGATCTGGTCAATGTCATTTACACGGTTGTGAACAAAAAAGACCTGCCCTCCCCGTCGTAATTCATAGCTTATTGAATCACGGATAATTTCTTCATTAAAACTATGGAGTTCTGTGGTTACTGGTTGTCGGTTTGGAGGCGGAGTTCCAATGATACTCAAATCGCGGGCGCCCATCAATGAAAAATGTAATGTTCTTGGAATAGGTGTAGCAGTAAGGGTCAAAGCATCTACATTGACTCTCATTTCTTTCAATTTCTCTTTGACTTTTACACCAAACTTCTGCTCCTCATCGATGATCATCAAACCAAGATCCTTGAATTTTACATCCTTGTTTACGATCCTGTGGGTGCCTATCAAAATATCTACCTTACCTTCGGCAACCTTTTGAAGAATATCTTTTATTTCCTTCGTAGACTTGAACCGATTAATATATTCTACATCTATGGGAAAATTGGACAGCCTTTCTGCAAAAGTTCTGTAATGTTGCATTGCCAAAATAGTGGTCGGAACCAGCATGGCTACCTGCTTGCCGTCTGTTACAGCTTTAAATGCCGCACGAATCGCCACTTCTGTTTTTCCAAAGCCCACGTCTCCGCAAACCAACCTGTCCATAGGGTGAAACTGCTCCATGTCATTTTTTACGTCGGTGGTAGCAGTGGCCTGGTCTGGCGTATCTTCATAAATAAAAGAGGATTCCAGCTCGGCCTGTAAAAACCCGTCGGTACTAAAAGCATACCCCGGTGCAGCTTTTCTTTTCGCATAAAGGTTTATCAATTCCTGGGCTATATCCTTTACCTTCTTTTTTACCCTCTTTTTCTTATTCTCCCAATCCTGCGAGCCTAGTTTACTGATGGCAGGAGGGCCACCTTCCTTACCGCTATATTTTGATATTTTATGTAAAGAATGAATACTTAAGTACAACAAGTCATCGTCCCGGTAGATCAGCCTCAGTGCTTCCTGTTCTTTCCCATTTACCTCCACTTTTTCAAGACCCACAAAACGGCCAACCCCATAATCTATGTGGACTACATAATCCCCGGCATTCAGATTTCTAAGCTCTTTTAGGGTAATTGCCTTAGACTTTGAATGCGAGGTTTTGGATTTGTATCTATGGAAACGGTCAAAAAGCTGATGGTCGGTGTAGCAGGCAATCTGGAGGATATGATCAACAAAGCCTTCCCTTAAGCCTATGTTTACACCTTGAAACTTTAAGAATGGGTCTATTTCTTCAAAAATACTGGTAAGCCGTTCTATTTGTTTTTCCGATTCTGCTGCGATTAGGTTTAAGATCGACTTCTCCTGGTTTTTGGTGAGGTTTTCAGCAAGCAGTTCAAAATTTTTATTAAAAGAAGGCTGTGCCTCCGCCTCAAATGAAAAAACTGTTTCTGATTTCAGGTAAAACCGTTTTCCAAATTCAACTTTAGCATAATCCTCGAGTTGCAATTTCAGGGACTTCTTGTTTTCAAACAAATCCTCTGGCTTCATCACTACTTTTGTATTGCCACTTTCCTTTAATATGGCTTCAAAATTTTCTGTAGCTTTTTTAAAATAAGCACTTACAACATCCAGACATTGGTTGTAATCTTTAAACCAAAACTTGGTGTTGTCAGGTAAAAATTCTATAAAAGATTGCCTGGTTTCCTGCAACAGCCGGGTTTGTACATTTGGAATAATATTTATTTCCTGAATAGCATCTTTTGATAATTGTGTGGAGGGGTCAAAAGTTCTGATACTCTCTACCTCATTGCCAAACAGTTCTAAGCGGAATGGCAGGTCATTGGCATAAGAATAAACATCTATAATCCCGCCCCTTATTGCGAATTGACCAGCTTCATAAACGAAATCGGTTTTCTCAAAATCGTAAGTAATCAATAATTCTGTAATGAAAGCAGTATCAATTTTTTCTCCGATTGATACCGAAAAGGTGTTTTCCTTTAACGATCTCTTGTTTATCACTTTTTCCGTAAGCGCCTCCGGATAGGTCACTATCAGTTCTCCGGAGTTTGATTTGTTATTTATCTTATTGAGGATTTCTGCCCTCATTAAAATATTGGCATTTTCGACCTCGTCAAAAAGGTATGGCCTTTTGTAAGAAGTAGGAAAAAGGAGAATCTCTTTTTCCGGAAGCAAACTTTGTAAATCACTATGGAAATAAGCAGCCTCCTCTTTGTCATGCATTATAAAGAGTTGTGTTTGCTCATTGATAGCATAAATTGCAGCAGCAATCACAGCATCAAGACTTCCTATGAGGCCCTTTAACTGTAAGTCAGCTTTTTCATTGGGTTTTATTTTATCAGCGATCCCTTTTACAAGACCATCTTCTACATATAACTTTAAAAAATCATTTACTTTCAACTTCGAAATTCTTATTTTTAACTTATGAAACGCACTATTATTTTCAAAGTTAACAAATCCTTTAATTAAGTTATTAAAATTTAAAAGGTACGTCTAAGGCTTGTTTCTTTGGCCCTTAGGAAAAAATAATAATCTATTTGTTGCACAAGCATATTTAATAAGCGAACCTTATTTTATCTAAATAAACTAAATGATGAGTTCAAAGAAAATTTTTTTCATACTCTCATAAACTACTAGGGGTAAAATGCGTTTTATATTTACATGTAATATAAATTGGCAATAACACGTAAACTTCATGCAGGGTCAGGGGAAAAATATTAAAAAGCAGCAGCAGGAAACTACATTCCAGCGAATAGAGAGGATGCATCCCCATAAAATGCTCTTGTACCTTGCAATTATTGGCAGTGGCCTTATTTTCGTGTTCATGGTGATAGCTTATACCATTAGTAAACCTCAAGCAGCTTTTCTCGAAAATTTTGTAATGCCCAAGGCATTTACCTGCAGTACCTTTATTTTGTTGATCTCGGGTTTTATTAGCACTAAACTGGAAAAATTTTACAACCAGGACGATATCCCCAAACTTAATTATGCTCTTGGGATTATTCTTATTTTAGGTGTATGTTTTTCCGTAAGTCAGTACATTGGGTGGTTAGAGCTTCAGGAATCGGGAATTTATTTTGCTGGAAAGGCATCAGGTTCATTTCTTTATGTACTTACCGGCCTGCATGTAGTGCATTTACTGGGCGGTTTATTATTCCTCACCTATTTATTTGTACACACCATGTGGGTGGTGAAAGATCCTATTCGAAACCTGATAATGGTCACCAATCCCTACCAAAAAATCAAACTGCAAATTTTTGTTATCTATTGGCAATTCTTAGATACACTTTGGATTTTTCTTTTCTTTTATTTCTTATTTACCCTTTAATATTTTTCTCGAAACCTATTCTCTTGTGAGGACGTCCACTACCTCAAAAGAAAAAGTAATAAAGCCTGGCTCACCTCTATCGTTGATGCCTTGTACAACTCCCACGTATTTTCCTGAGAGGTCAGAAGTATAAAATGACAATTCGTGCGATTCCGCCCCAGTGAGGACGATTGAAGGTTCCCAAAACAAAAGATTCCGGAAATCAGGTTTGCTACTGGAAATGTCTTTATCTCCATACATGGGGCTATAAAAAGCCCTGGGTATTTGTAAACCGTCGAAATCTACTATTGTAGTTGCCGAGCCTAAATTAACATCTTCCAATTCGTTTGTATAGGTTTTATAATTTAATATCCCCTTCAATAAAATTTCACCTTCCAAGATATATCCATCTTTAATGATATCTATTTGCTTGACCAGCAAAGGATTGTATGCAATAATCTTGTTAATATCAAAGATCGGAATATTATTAAGTAGCACCAGAGGATTATCCATGTGCAGGATTTGAGGTGCTCTTACAACCCGAAAATTGAAATTTCCATCAGGCTTTCTTACCACTACTTCCGGAATATACTCCCTCATCACTTCCTCCATAGTAGGAAATCTGGTATAATTATCAAGCAAATATGAATTGTCGATATGATCGTAGAAATTACT
>CAMPJM010000460.1 GCA_946886805.1 uncultured Flammeovirgaceae bacterium
AGGCTTTCTTGTCTTTTGACAAAAAACCGAATATACCCATGTTAAATTATTTAAAAAAAATAGTTTACTAACACATTTTGCCAGATAAGGTCCCTCTCAATTATTTTAAAATGATAAGGGATTAGAAAAACAACTTTTTTTAAGATTTCTGGCAAATCAAAACCCTAATATAACAAAAAAGTCCCATTATAGGGACTTTTTCAACTAGTACATTCTTCAAAGGGTTATTTATTTGAAGAAAGAATGTTTTGAACCTGGTCTAAAGGAACCATTTCTTCTTTAAAGGTGTAAGAACCAGTTTTTTCTGATTTTACTGCTTTTACCACTTTTGCAAAGTTTCTACCACCTTCTTTTTTTAGTGTTGCAACTACCTTCTTAGCCATAATTATTTAATTTCTTTGTGAACGGTATATTTGTTAAGGATTGGATTAAATTTCTTTAATTCCAACCGCTCAGTAGTGTTTTTTCTGTTTTTGGTGGAGATGTATCTGGAAGTCCCAGGTTTTCCACTGTTTTTATGTTCGGTGCATTCTAAAATTACCTGAACTCTGTTACCTTTCTTTGCCATGTTAAATTGCGTTAATATCTATTTTGATCTTGTTTAGCAATTAAACAAGATATCCTTTTTCTTTAGCTTTTTTCAATACTGCAGTAATACCATTCTTATTGATAGTTCTGATTGCAGAAGTAGATACCTTTAAAGTTACCCATTTATCCTCTTCAGGAAGATAAAATTTCTTCTTTTGAAGGTTTGGATAAAACTTACGCTTTGTTTTATTATTCGCGTGAGATACATTATTACCAACTTGTGGTCTTTTACCTGTTATCTGACAAACTCTAGCCATGATCTATGCTGTTCTACTCTTTGTTTACAAAATTAGTCTGCAAATATCGCATAAAAATTCTTAATCTCAAAAATTATTTTTAAATAACCTGTTATTAATCCGCTGTTTTTCTTTTATTTTCTTTCGATTCATCAAGAAAGCCATAGGGACAATGTTTACAACCATTTTTACAGCAGTAACCTCGTTTTAAATGATACTTTTCCGTAAACACCATTAGCCCTTGCTGGTTAATGTAATAGTCTTCGGGATTTAATGGTTTCATTTTAAGATTTTGATGAACTTCCCCGTAGTATAGGGCAATTTTCCTTAACTTTGAATCAACAAAATTAAGGATTGATCAGGTAATAAAAAAGGTAGTACAACTAAGCGTATAATAAAAGGGGGAAGTATGATAAAGAACAACATATCAAGCAAAGAAGCAATTGCACTGGAAGATGAATATGGAGCTCATAATTACCATCCACTGCCTGTAGTTTTAACCAGGGGAGAAGGTGTATTTGTCTGGGATGTTGAAGGGAACAGGTACTTTGATTTTTTGTCGGCTTACTCCGCTGTAAACCAAGGCCATTGTCATCCCCGGATCTTAGACACGTTAAAAGAACAGGCTTCAAAACTTACCTTGACATCCCGCGCCTTCTACAATGATGTGCTGGGCCCATATGAAAAATATGTAACTGAATATTTTGGTTTTGACAAAGTGCTTCCGATGAATTCTGGAGCAGAAGCTGTTGAGACCAGTATAAAAATTGCCAGGAAATGGGGTTATGAAAAAAAAGGGGTTCAAGAAAATGAAGCAAAGATTTTAGTGGTAGAAAATAATTTTCATGGCCGTACCACCACCATTATCTCTTTTTCATCAGATAAGGGAGCGAAAAACAATTTTGGTCCCTATACACCAGGCTTTATTAAAATTCCTTATGACGATCCAAATGCTTTGGAAGAAGTATTGAAGGCGGATAAAAATATTGTGGCATTTCTTGTAGAACCAATTCAGGGAGAAGCAGGCGTTTTTGTTCCTCAGGAAGGGTATCTTGCCGCTTGTAACGACCTCTGTAAAAAATACAATGTTCTGTTTATTGCGGATGAGATCCAAACGGGTATCGCCAGAACAGGTAGACTGTTGGCTTGTGATCATGAAGATGTAAAACCTGATATGCTTATCCTTGGCAAGGCTATTTCGGGCGGATTTTATCCTGTTTCGGCGGTACTCGCCAATAATGCAGTGATGGAGGTAATTAAACCCGGGCAGCATGGTTCAACTTTTGGTGGAAATCCCCTTGCTTGTGCCGTTGTGATGAGTGCCTTGGAGGTGGTGAGGGATGAAAATTTAGCAGAAAATGCTGCTCTTTTGGGTGAGATTTTCAGAGAAAGAATGAATGCATTCATTTCACAGACAAATCTTGTAAAACTTGTAAGAGGGAAAGGGCTTTTAAATGCGATTGTAATTAATGATTCTGCCGAAAGTGAAACTGCCTGGAATATTTGCATGAATTTGAAAGAAAATGGCTTACTTGCAAAACCCACTCATGGCAACATTATCCGCTTTGCACCGCCGTTGGTTATGACCGAAGAACAATTACATGAATGCTGTGATATTATAGAAAGAACTATTAAAGAAACAGAACACATTGGATAACCTAACTGAAAAACAATGGATACTATGTGCTCATTTGGGCACGTTCATTGGATACCTAATTCCATTTGGAAATATTATTGCGCCCTTGCTTGTATATTCTATGAAAAAAGATTCGTTGCTGGTCAGGGAACATAGCAGAAATTCCTTGAACTTTCAAATCTCTATTACCTTGTACATTTTTATCTCAGCCATTCTAATAATTATAGTCGTAGGTATAGGCTTAATAGTTATTTTGGTATTGTTGCAATTTATATTGGTGATTGTAGCAACTTTAAAAGCAGATAAAGATGAAGTTTACCGATATCCATTAACTATAGACTTTGTTAAAGATAATCCATACTAATGTTGAGAAGACCCAGAAGGAACAGAAAATCGGAAGTTGTCAGGAATCTTGTAGAAGAAACGACATTAAGTGTAAAGGATTTAATTTATCCCCTTTTTCTAATCTCAGGGAATAGCAAGAAGGAAACAGTTAACTCAATGCCGGGCATTTTCCGGTTTTCTCCCGATCTGTTATTAAAGGAGGTAGAAGATTGCCTGAATCTGGGTATTAAAGCTTTTGATCTGTTTCCGGCTTTGGAGGATAATCTGAAAGACAAATATGCCACACAAAGTTATAATCCAGCAAATTTCTATTTAAAAACTATCAGGGAAATTAAATCAAGGCTTCCCGAAGCTTGTATTATGACTGATGTTGCAATGGATCCCTATAGCAGCGATGGTCATGATGGCATTGTAGAAAATGGAGAGATTTTAAATGATGAGACGCTGGAGGTTCTGGGAAAAATGGCGGTTGCTCAGGCAGCTGCAGGAGCTGATATTATAGGACCTTCTGATATGATGGACGGCCGGGTGCAATTTATCCGGGAGGCCTTGGATGCTGAGGGATTTCAAAAGGTGTCGATCATGTCTTATACGGCCAAATATGCAAGTGCTTTTTATGGCCCGTTCCGTGAAGCTTTAAACTCTGCCCCAAAATCAGGTGACAAAAAAACCTACCAAATGGATCCAGCAAATAGCAAAGAAGCATTGATAGAAGCGCAATTGGATATGGAAGAAGGGGCAGATTTTTTAATGGTAAAACCCGCTCTCGCCTATCTGGATATCATTCAAATGTTGAAAGAAAACTTCCCGCTACCCATAGTGGCTTATAATGTAAGCGGAGAATACTCTATGGTGAAAGCAGCTGCAGAAAGGGGCTGGCTGGATGGAGAAAGAGCGATGCTCGAGAAGCTCACCTGCATCAAAAGGGCAGGAGCTGATATTATCCTTACTTATTTTGCCAAAGAGTTTGCTATGTTGAGGAAGTGATAATTTCACAAGTAATAGATCTTCGTTGCAGGATTTTATGAAGGGAAAACAGAGTAGACGTCTGGAATTATTCTACGAGAGTACTGGTTGGGTGTAAATTTCAAATATTTTCATTACTAATTAAAGGTAAAGTAAAGGGATCCCGGGAATAAAATCCGGGAAGGTTCTTCATATTTATTAGTCTACTTTAGGAAGCATTCTACCTTGTTACAGTTTTATCGAAGCTTAAACAACCGTAAAACAACCCATAACAGACGTTCCCGGACCTGTTCCGGGATCCTTACAAATAACAGCCGAGCCCGTTCCGATCCTGACAAAATTCCCTCACCAGAAATATTGTGTTATCTGTAGCCTTTTTACCACCTAAATTGTTAAATGCTTATTCAATAAAAATCTGCCTTCAGGCAAGAAAAGCTTTACCAAACTGAAAAAAAAGTTTAGTAAAGCTGCTGTAATTGTTGCTTAGCCCTGTTTCAAGCTTTCTTCTTAGCGTCCTTTGCGTTTTTAACTTTGCGCCTTTG
>CAMPJM010000461.1 GCA_946886805.1 uncultured Flammeovirgaceae bacterium
TTCAGGAACCTTTATTGACTTATTTTCCTTTTAGATATAAGCAAATAATTTTCATAGTTGATAGATTTTTGTAATGTTTTGGTTGAGTAAAAGTGCTGCCCCTAAAAAGGCAGCATTTTTATTTTATTGCTAATTAACTTTAAGTTCTTCCTTTAAATACAAGGCTGTATAGCTCTTTTTGTTTTTTATTATTTGCTCGGGAGTACCTTCACAAACCACCTCACCACCTTTATTACCACCCTCTGGCCCCATATCGATTATATAATCAGAGACCTTGATCACGTCAAGATTATGCTCTATTATTAAGACTGTGTTTCCTTTATCAACAAGTTTGTTTAAAACTGCCAATAAATGTTGGATATCCTGAAAATGTAACCCGGTGGTAGGTTCATCCAATATATAGAAGGTTTTGCTGGTATCTTTTTTTGAAAGTTCAGTCGCCAGTTTTACTCTTTGCGCCTCCCCACCTGATAATGTTGTGGCATGTTGGCCCAAAGTTATGTAATCCAGGCCAACCTCCTGCAACGTTTTTATCCTTCTTATAATTCTTGGCTGGTGTTCAAAGAACGAAACGGCCTGTTCAACAGTCATGTCCAACACATCTGAAATAGATTTACCTTTGAACCTGATCTCCAAAGTTTCCCTGTTGTACCTTTTACCTTTGCAGGTTTCACAAGGGACATGCACGTCAGGCAAGAAATCCATTTCAATCAGCTTCATGCCCGCCCCTTCGCAGGTTTCGCATCTTCCGCCTTTTACATTAAATGAAAACCTTCCTGGTTTATAGCCTCTGATCTTTGACTCGGGCAAGTCTGTAAACAAACTCCTAATATCAGTAAATACTCCTGTGTAGGTAGCCGGATTTGATCTGGGGGTTCTCCCAATTGGAGATTGATCGACTTCTATTACTTTATCTATATGTTGGAGGCCGTCAATAGATTTATAAGGAAGTGGCTGCCTCTTCGATTTATATATATAATGATTCAGTAAGGGAAATAACGTTTCGTGAATTACCGTAGACTTTCCACTTCCTGAAACACCCGTAACACAAATCATTTGCCCCAAAGGCAATTTAAGGGTTACATTCTTCAAATTATGACCCGTCGCACCCTTTAAAATTATAATCTCTTTGCTAGCCTTCCTCCTTTTCGCAGGTACCTTTATTTCTTGTCTACCAGTAAGGTAGTCTGCTGTCACACTTCCTTGCTCTAGAAATACTTCAGGGGTTCCTGCTGCCACAACATGCCCGCCATGCCTTCCCGCTCCAGGCCCAATATCCAAGATGTAATCCGAGTGCAGCATCATGTCTTTATCATGCTCTACCACTATCACGGTATTTCCCAAATCCCGAAGGTCCTTTAAGGCTTTGATAAGCTTTACATTGTCGCGCTGATGCAGCCCAATACTTGGCTCATCAAGAATATATAGCACTCCCACCAGTTGCGTTCCAATTTGTGTGGCAAGTCTTATTCTTTGGGCTTCACCGCCCGACAAGGTTCTCAATGGCCTGTTAAGACTCAAATAATCAAGCCCCACATCCAGCAAAAAGCCTATTCTTTTCCTTATCTCCTTTAATACCTCCTGACCTATCAGCTTTTGCCTATCGGAAATCCTGCTTTCCAAACCTACAAACCAGGAAGCCAATTGTTGAATGTCAAGCATTGCTAATTCGGCAATATTGGTATTGTCAATTTTAAAATGCAGCGATTCCTTCTTGAGCCTGGCCCCTTTACATTCAGGGCAAAGAGAAATTTCCATATATTCCTTCACCCAAGCCTGAATTTTATCCGATCCCGTATCACGCTGCTTTTCCAGGAATTCAATTATTCCCTCAAATTTTACGTTCCAGTCTGTACCCGGATATTTCTTAGATTCAATAGGCACAGGTACATCTTCTCCATGTAAAAGGATCTCTATAACTTCTCGTGGAATCTTTGAGATAGGCGTAGTCAGCCCCACCTTATATCTTTTTAAAATAGCTTCAATTTTCTTAAAGATCCATATATCCCTTAGCTCGCCCAAGGGTGCTATGCCACCTTTCCCAATTGAAAGCGAGGGATTAGGAATCACAGATTCTTCAGTGATCTTTTCTATTTCCCCCAGGCCATGGCATTCCGGACAAGCTCCATAAGGGGAATTAAAAGAAAAGGTATTGGGCGCAGGTTCATCATAAGCGATCCCAGTCTCAGGATCCATTAAAAATTTTGAAAAATGATGTACCTCACCTTTAGCATCCAATAACATCATTATCCCTTTTCCATGTAGAAGGGCTGTAGCCACAGACTGGCTTATTCTATACCGGTCAGCCGCTTCTACTATCACCCTGTCCACTACTATCTCTATGTCATGGGTCTTATAACGATCTACCTGCATCTTAGGCGTCAAATCTTCTATGTTCCCGTCTATCCTCACTTTTGAAAAGCCCATCTTCCTGATTTGCTGGAAAAGCTCTCTATAATGACCTTTTCTACCTTTTACAACAGGTGCCAACAAGATGAGCTTTTCTCCGAGAAAGGTGTGCATCGTATGTTCAATGATCTGATCTTCGGACTGTCTGCTCATTTTCTTACCGGTTTTGTAAGAATAAGCTTCTGAAGCCCTCGCAAACAGCAACCTCATAAAGTCGTATATCTCAGTTACGGTTCCTACTGTGGAGCGGGGGTTTTTGGAGGTGGTTTTTTGCTCGATAGAAATAACGGGGCTTAAGCCGTTGATCTTATCGACATCGGGACGTTCTAAATTACCCAAAAAAGACCTTGCATAGGCAGAAAAACTTTCCATGTACCTTCTTTGCCCTTCGGCATAGATGGTATCAAAAGCCAATGATGATTTGCCACTGCCACTGATCCCGGTGATAACAATCATCTTGTTTCGGGGCAGCACTACATCTATATTTTTTAGATTGTGTTCCCTGGCGCCGAATATCTCTATTGTATCACCATTTTCGGAAAGTTGTGCTTCTTCAGATTTAATATTAGTTGCGGAAGGTAATGCTGCGGAATCTATTTTAGTATCAATCATGTGATTCATTACTGTCATTCATTAAGATCAAAACGTTTTCATGTTCTGCTTAATCTTAATATTTAATGGCTCAACAAAAGCCGAAATTATATGGATATTATACGCTTTATCTTCTTCTTCAACGCAAAAGAAGGCATTTAAGATTTATATTTATTATATAATTTACGGCTTCTAATTCTCGCTCAATAACGTTGAATTTGCATATTCAGGATGAGGGAGATAGGGTGGAGGATCTTTAGGAATAAGGATTTTATAAGTTTTACCACCTTCTTTTACGGTAAGCGTATTTTTTCTTAGCCAGGGATTGTACTGCTTTAAAGTTTTATAGCTAATGTCGTTATCCGCAGCAAAAGCTACTAAATCATGAATGGTGGAATCAACTAAAACTGATTCAACCGGCTCCTTCTTATATAAGTGTTTTTCAGGAATTCTATAACCGTATTTCTCAGGATGTTCCATGATTTCCTTGAGTGCCAAAATCCTGAACATGTACCTCGATGTTTCTTCATTCAACAGTAGGTCATAATAAGATCCCACTTTTTGTTCACTCAATCTTTTATCTAATCCATACATGCCAATATTGTAAGATGCCGCTGCGCTTGTCCAGTTCCCAAACCTATCATGGGCTTTTTTCAGATATTTTAGTGCGGCCTCGGTACTTTTTATCGGATGGTACCTTTCATCCACTTCCTCGTTTACCTCCAGGCCTAATTCTTTTGCCGTCTCTTCCATCAGTTGCCAAAAACCGGTTGCACCACGTGGTGACACAACATTTTTCAGGCCACTTTCTATTACTGCTAGATATTTAAAGTCTTCCGGAAGATTATTTTCCTTTAAAACCTCGGCTATTTGCGGAAGCCACCTTGCCGCCCTCTTGAAAGTAATAATGGTGCTGGAATGCCAATAAGTATTTACATGCATTTCTCTGTCAAGCCGCTCCTTCACCTCTAAATCTTCGAGAGGTACTTCTTCGCCGGAAAAATCCAGATTTTTGGGAATATCAAAAGTAATCACCTTTTGGTGAGTTTTTGCCTGTATCTCGTGAACGGGCTCCTCTGTATTGACTTTCCCATATATAATATAGGAGATCAAAACGAAGATTATGATTAACAGAGGTATATTTTTCAAACTTTTCACTAGAAATTCGGGGATAATAAGTACTTGTTGTAAAAATCGTCAATAACTTTTACAGCTTCGGTTGGGGTATCTACAATGCTAACCAGATCAAGATCTTCATCGTGGATATTTTTTTCTTTTAAGATTACATCCTTGATCCATTGGAACAATCC
>CAMPJM010000462.1 GCA_946886805.1 uncultured Flammeovirgaceae bacterium
ATACAAATTTGTACCTGATTTTGAGAATTTAATAAATTGCGTGTCTTTATAATATTTGTATAATTTTTGAAAATCATCAATGAAGGTCTCATCATTGATCAAGGAATAATCCTGAGGATGAAAACTTTGATCTTTGTAACTATAGATACTGAACACATCTGATAGCTCAATCTGTGATTTCAAGCCCAAATGGACATTGTATCCAAAGATGAAACGATTTCCGACAGGGATCATGTCCTGTGGGATGCAATTATTCTCAGTGTTTATCCTGTCTGTGGTGAGAAGTTTTGTATCAATGGTACCAAATACCTCTTTCCTTAAATCATTCAAATGATTAATTCTGACTCGGAGCTCTTCACCGGATTTTGTGAGACGGTTGCGCAGAATTTCATAACTACCTGCTTCCATTTTAATTTCTTCAGGTACTATAGTAGGTTCATTATCCATTGCGGAGGTGTGTTATTAGGAAAAATACAGGATATTAAATAGGCGATTTAATATCCTGTTACAAGTATAGTGGCCTCTTTACATGCCTATAGAATCAAGGGTTTTATCTGATAATCCTATTGACTTTGCTAAATCATTCAGCTGTAATAATCCACTTTTCGTGTGGTGGTTGTCTGCCCCATTTATCATTTTCAACAACAAAGCTGAAATGGTAAGATTTCTTATATCTTCAGGAGAAAAGCCAAATTTATCCATAAAGCCCTTCAATTGCGATTTGAAATCACTTCCCCCATTCGGACTAAAGAAGGTGTTTTTTACATCCAAGAGGGCTTGGCTATTGTCAATCATGCCGTCTATTGCCTTTCCTTTCGTTATAGATCCCATTATTTGTTCAAAGAACATGCTTTCGCCGCCTATGATATCAATTTTTGCGGATTTCAACGCCTCGCCAATCACCAAGGCCTGCGCATCAGCTATTGTTTTTTGTATATCTATCTGGGCAAGTTCTATTTCCTTTTCTTTTGATAGCCTCAATTTGTATTCTTCATGGTCCTTGCCTGGGCCATCAAGTTTGCTCATGGCTGCAGCTTTTTCACCAATGCCTTTTGCTTCGGCTATGAATTTTTGCTCCATTACCCTTGCTTCGGCCTGTCCTTTTGATTCTTCAGCTTCTGCTTTCGCACGAATCACAATAGCTTCTGCTTCCCCTTTTTTAGCATCTGCATCTGCTTGTGCTACGCCTATCATTCTTATTGATTTAGCTTCTGCTTCAGCTTTTTCTTCAATGACGGTAGCTTCGGCCTCACCTTGTTTTGTTAAGGCAGCCGCTTTTGCTTCCATTACCTGTGCTTCACTTATCCCTATAGCAGCTTCCTTAGCGGCTTGCGCATCTGCCATTATTTTTATCGCTTCTGCTTTTAATCCTGCACTATTCTTCTCAGCTTCAGCATCTACCATCACCTGTTTTGCTCGGAAATGCGCTGCATCATTAGCTGCTTCAGCTGCTTTTATCTCTTTTACCAGTGCTTGCTCGGCATCTTGTTCAGCATTTATAATAGCCACCCTTTTCAGCCTTTCTGCTTCTGCATGTGCTCTGGTGTCTTTTATTTTTTCTTCTTCTTCTACAGTAGCTTTTTCTACAATTACGCGCTCTCTAATTACTTCCTGGATATTCTTTTTCTCTATCTCTAAGGCTTTCTCTTTTTCAATTTGTGCTAAAGAAACCAATCTTTCCCTTTCATTTGCTTCAAGATCTCTTGCTTGCGTTACTCTTTCAAGTTCTATAGCATCTGTTTTTTCTTTGTTCCTTTGTGCAACCAGTATCTGCCTGTCTTTATTTTGTTCCGCCACCTGAATCTGCTCATCTGAAATAATTCTGGCTTGTTCAGATTTTTGACGTTCTTCCGATCTCACTTTTTCAATTTCAGCAGATTCTCTTGATTTGATGTTTTCTATTTCTCTTCGTTGTTTTTCTTCACTTTCTGCCAATTGTTTTTCCAGCGATAAAATAACCTCTCTGGCCTCAACATCCTGCTTCTTTAGGGTTTTTTGCTTTTCCCGTTCAATAAGGTTAGAAGCCATCTTTTGTTTGGCTGTTAACTCTATGATTTTTTTGATACCTTCAGAATCAAGAATATTATTCTCATTCATATAATCGAGGCTGGTTTGCTCCAGGTAGTCAATAGCACAGTCATCTAAGATATAGCCGTTAAGATCTGTTCCGGTGATCTGTAGAATCTCCCTTTTGAAATCATCTCTACTATTGTATAATTCTACAAATTCAAAATGTTTTCCGACAGTTTTCAAAGCTTCTGAAAACTTGGCGTCGAACAAAAGTTCTAGCTGTTCATGGTTGGAGGCTCTGGCACAACCAATTGATTCAGATACTTTTTTAACGTCTTCTACACTTTTATTGACCCTTATAAAAAAGGTTACTTTAATATCTGCCCGCATATTGTCTTTACAAACCAATCCATCTTTTCCTGTTCTGGAAATGACGATTGTTTTAACAGTAATGTCCATTTCTTCGAGTCGATGGATCACAGGGACTACCAATGTACCTGAAAAGCTGACTTTGGTACCTCCCAAGCCTGTTCGAACTAAAGCCTGGCCCTGGGAGGCTTTGTGCCACATGCGGGATATAAAGGCGAGCATGGCTATCAGTACGACTGAGCCTGCCACAATAATTATAATGGATGCTTGTTGAATCATGAAATGTTTAATTTAGTTGAAAAGCATTGATTAATTAATATATAATTTTGTAGGGAGTTATAGGCGCTGGTCCATATCTCGCTGAAGTAAATCTTGTTGGTCGCTGGTTGAAATAGTAGGGCATTATTTCTTATCGTTATTATACAGGTTCCTGCACATCATATGGTTCTATTATATAATAACTTTTGTCTTTTACATAATCGATCACCAACCCTGTTTCCCCTTTATTTAGGTTAGTGCCTTTGCGCGTTTTTATGTTGAGGAGTACCACAGAACCGTTTCCCTCAACTTTTGCCTGGCCCATTTTTTCATCCGTAGTGTTGAGTATGACTGTACAAATTTTTCCTATTACTTCTGTATTATCGTCGACATGATTATCCAGCACGGTAAACAATTTCACAAAAGGTTGTGTGAATATTTTTGCGACAAACAGACTAAGGATAAAATTCGGGATCAAAAGAATAAAGCTTAGGAAAACTGATCCAAAGACCAATAATTCTGTAGAAATGATAGCGAGAAGCCACATTGACATAGTCAGGAAGCTTAGAAACAACATAAGCGGTACTTGCCCCAGATTAAAGAAGTAAAGAATATGATTTAGAGACCCTACTGATCCTCCGACACTGAAATCTGCGTCAATATCCAGGTCTAGATCCACATCAAAACTATCTATATCAATAAAACCCAGCAGTACGATGAGCCAATAAATCAAGACGAAAATCAATAGTGCAGTAGGTATTATGTTGCCACCCCAAACTATTGCCTCTAATAAATTTTCCATCGCGGTTCTACTTTTTCGTTTTTAAGGTTTTTTAGCTGAGTTGTTATTTGGCTCCAGAATCTTCGCTGATTCCTAATTTCGCTTTTAGGGCAGCCAATTCATTTGCCGTTTTTGTTGACGCAGAAGTATTTTCCAATGCCTTGTCTATTTCGTCATCCACACTTCTGCTCTCATTGGCGATTTCTCCGTAAGATTGGGCTAGTGCTTCTTCTTCTGCTACTTTATCTTTCATACGCTCGAGCATGGAAACAGTACTGCTGCTATCAATTTGAGCAAGTTGTTTATTTAGCCTTTTTGTGGCATCGCTCACTTTAACTCTTGCTTTTAAAGTTTTCAGTTCATTTTCCCACTTGCTAATAGTGCTTCGAATCGTTTTAATATTTTGATCGAGTTCGGAAATGCTTTTATCGAATTTCTCTTTTTCAGCCATCGAACGGTTTGCCTGGCTTGTGTTAGCTTCTTTTTTCACCAAGGCTTCACTTGCTAATCTGTCGGCTTCTTCTGATTTCATTTCACCAGCTTGCGCTTTCTTCAAAAGCATCAAAGCCTTTCTTTCATAGTCTTGGGCAGCATCGTTATAGGTTTCAACGTCATTTCTTGCGCGAATAGAAAGTGCCTTAACCTGAGCCAGGGATTGAAGACTCTTATCGAGATTTTCTTTCATGTCCCGAATGCCCTGTTCCGTTAGTTTGATAGGATTTTCAAGTTGATCTACAGCCGAGTGGGCTTCTGATTGTCCAATTTTAAAGAGTCGCTTAAATATATTGTTCATGGTTTTAAAGTTTAATTTTAATAAAAAATATTTAAAAATGTAAAAAAAATATTAATTTAATTTTATTATTTTTTTGGAAATAGGATTA
>CAMPJM010000463.1 GCA_946886805.1 uncultured Flammeovirgaceae bacterium
AGAAGAGATCGGTCCATAATTCGAATTCGGAATCAAATTTTCCGCCAAAGACAGAAGTATCTACATAGATGGTTTTCATACCCTAAAGGTAAGAAGTTTTGAGTTTTTTCAAATGAAAGCTAACGTCCGGCTAATGGCTGTCGCGGCTATTGGAGCACTTCTGCCACCGCACAAAGCATAGCTTGATAAAGATATGAAAGTTTCTGTTATCAAGTAAACGCAATAACTATCAGGTGGCCGTCTAATCGTGCTTAATAGTCAGCAATCAATGATTCGTATGGTATGTTTAATTTCTCATGAAGATTTCGGATCATCTTGAGCGTAAGTTTTCTTTTTCGGCTAAAAATCTTCGAAACCCTGCTCTTATATCCAATAATATTAGCTAAATCCTTGTTATCCATTCCCATTTGTTCCATTCTAAACTTAATTGCCTCAATTGGATCTGGAGCGCTAATTGGATAATGCTCATCTTCATACTTTTCAATCAGTATAGATAAAATTTCGGCTTCGTCACCATCTTTCGAGTCAGCGGGAGCGTGAAATATCATTTCAAGTCTCTTCAAAGCTTGGTTATAATCTTCCTCAGTTTTTATAGCTTTAACATCCATATGTTTAAATTTTATCTGCGTCTACTTTATCGTAATCTTTTGAAGAACATTCTTCAATTTTTTGGATGAAATCGAGTATTTGTTTTTCTCTTGAATCAGTCATTATGTTTGTTTCAGCTCACGAATATACAGATTCGAGCTCAAATAGCGCATTGTTTTGAGCTGCATTTTGGATTCAAATGAGCCATAACGCTTAGGCTTATTCAGTTGGGTGAGTGAAGCCGTCACTGTCCTCCGTACCAAAATAGATAAACCACTGAAAATACCTGACCCACAAAACCCTGTCGAGTATAGTTACTATGTGCGCCTCCGCCGACCCAAAGGTTAAATCAAATGTTGAAAATTCATAATTTGGATGCAATCCAATGCCAGATCAGACCGATAATAATCAATCCAATCCCGCTTATCCAAATAAGCGGTTCAATCCAAAAAGCAAGCAATACACACCCTGCCAACCCCAAAATCGGTATCCACCGCGGATAAAGCCTTAATTCTGCGGGCAAAAAAAGAGCAGACAAATTAGTAATAGCATAGTAAATCAACACGGTGAATGCGCTGAATGACCAAGTGAAAACCACATCTCCGCTCAGCACGAGCAATCCAATAACCAGACCTGTTGCCCAAACGGCATTGCCGGGGCTTTGTGTCCTTGGATTTACTTTGGACAGTTTTCCAGGCAGATCTCTTCGGCGAGCCATACTCAGCATTACGCGCGACAGGCCCAATATCAAATTAAGCAAAACACCCAACATAGCCGTAATCGCGGCAATAGTGATGATCGGTCCAATGACCGGCACAGAGAGTGCTTGTGCCACCGCCATCAATGGAGCTACTTCTGCTTCCACAGTTTGACCGAAAGCCTCTGCCCCAATAATCTGAAGGGCAGTCAGGGATACTATGAGATATAAGACCACGATCAATATCATTGCAATGATTATGGCTCGCGGTATTGTTTTTCGCGGCTCTTCCACCTCTTCTCCCAAAGTGGCAATGCGGCCGTAACCAGTGTAGGCAACAAATATGAGGGCTGAGGCATATAAAACTGCCGGAGCAGACGTGTTTGTTGTCGCATCTTCAATAGGCTGAAAAGGAATACCATTTACAAAAAAACCTACAACGACAAGAGCTGCAAGCCCGACCAGCGTGACAGATACAATGATTTTATTGGCCAGGTTGCTACGGCTGATTCCTCCCGATACCAAATAGGTTATAACGAGCAGCAACAACAGCCCAAATAGCAAAGTCAAACCTTTTCCGGAATCCACATCAAAAGCGTAGAAAAGATAGCCGATACAGCCTAAAACAGCCGTTGCCGCAGAAGCCGATTTGGCTATCAGGAACATCCAACCTGCTGTAAAACCAAAGTAGGAATTAAGAAATCTGTTACCGTATTCATAAGTGCCGCCACTAACAGGATGGGCGGCTGCAAGTTGTGCGCTGCTCAACCCGTTTAAGGCGGCAAGCACAGCGGCAATGACAATGGCGATAAGGACACCGTTCCCCGCAACTTGTGTGGCGATGGCAATACTGACAAAAATCCCCGTCCCGATTATAGAACCGAGTCCCATAAGCACAGCACCGGGGGTTTTTAAGTAGCGTTTAAGCTCGCTTTTCATCCGTAAACTATTTTTTGGAGATTTTCCTATCTATCGACCATTGACCCCCACCTTTAATAAGCAGGAACAAGCTGCCCAGCCACATCGCAAAATCGGTACGTATTTCGTGCATCATCGCCCAAAAACCATAGGAATCGAGTTCGCGCAGTACAAAAGGACCGAAACTTTCGCCAAAAAGAATAGGGATTTTGGTAACGACAATGGCCACAATCATATTGATGAGCATTGCCAAAGCCGCACCGCGTGTCAAAAAACCCAACAGAAGTAATGCGCCGCATACTATTTCAAAAGCGCCAACAAAATTTCCAAAGAATTCGGGATTTGGGAAACCCATTTTTTCAAATCGTCCTACGCCCCGAATAGCCGGGTATAAAAATTTTTGAATGCCTTCTGAAAGAAAAACGACACCCACCATCAGGCGAATGATCATTGTGGTTTTGGAACTGTTTGTTCGAATAAAGTTTTGAAATGTATTCAATTTTTGTTCTAAAAATCAAGTGACAAAATGACCGGAAGTGATCAAATCAAAATAAGATGCTCATAATGCTATCCTTTTTTGGACTAATTTCTTTCCCGGATTGGTTCGAAAAGTTCAATTAAATTTCCTGAAGGATCTTTTAGAAGCACTTGTTTTCCGCCATTACCTACAACAATTTCGTTTCTAAATTCAAGTCCTTTACTTTTTAGCTTATCGTGGAAAGATTCCAAATTTTCTACAGGAATTTGTATTCTATTCCAGCCACCTGCTTTGGGTTCTGTCCCATCAGGCATTTTTTGTCCTGTACCGCCTGCTCCTGGTTGGTTAAGCATTAATCTGAGATTTCCTTTCGACAATAAAGCAAATCCGGGTGCTGGGTGCATTTCAATTTTAAAATCAAGATGTTCCTTATAGAAATGCATTGCTTTCTCAACATCATCGACAATATATCTAATGTTTACAGTTTCCATTGTTTTCAGGTTTTTTGCGTTATTATTTTTTTTAAAATCAGAATAAGCTAATTTAAAATCAGAAGTAAAACCAAACAAACAGGTCGCTATCGTAATACGCTTATATTTCTGCATAACTTATTTTCTGATTTATTTTAGACCAAAAAATTGATGAATAAATTTTGAAGCATACAACTTACTGTAAAGTTCTTAAATAAAAGATCTGAGAAATGATCTTTTTGAAAAAAGTACGGTATCTAATGATATTCTCCCACCCAGGTCAGGCTTTTAGCTAGATCTTTCCACCCAGCTTGTCACTGCCCGATCCGGCTAAAGCCTGATCTTGCCACCCAGGTCAGGCTTTTAGCCGGACCGACGATTACAGTGACCTCATAAACGCCGGAATTATTTGCTACCTAAAGAATAGGTGTATTCCTTGCCAGATACTATTATTCCCTCAAGGTTAGTTCTCCTCCCGGGCCTATTGATTTGTCACTGACCGATCCGGCTAAAGCCCGATCTTCCACCCAGGTCAGGCTTTTAGCCAGACCGACGACTACAAAGGTTTTTAGCCGGACCGACGATTACAGTAACCTCATAAACGCCGGAATTATTTGTTACCTAAAGAATAGGTGTATTCCTTGCCAGATACTATTATTCCCCGAAGGTTAGTTCTCCTCCCGGACCTATTGATTTATCACTGACCGATCCGGCTAAAGCCTGATCTTGCCACCTAGGTCAGGCTTTTAGCCGGACCGACGACTACAAAGGTTTTTAGCCAGACCGACGATTGCACCCCCCCCAAAAAAAAACGCCGGAATTATGCGCTACCTGAAGAATAGAGCTGTATGAGCGTGCAATACAAGCAAACTTCATCTCACAGCAAGAAGTATTTTTTGATATTGGTGACAATAGGAATTAACTTGAGCTTTTACATTAACGCCTGAATGCATTGAGATCTTTCAACGCTTTTTCTATAAAGGGAATTGACGAATTAGTCTGTTCGGCGATTTTTTTAACCGGGACAGTACTTCATTTGCTACCGTTAGTATTTATGTCAATAAAGAAATGATAAAAAAAATGATCCAACTATCTTCCATCGAAGCCCGCCGCCTGGCCCTCGTCAGCCAGGGGCTACA
>CAMPJM010000464.1 GCA_946886805.1 uncultured Flammeovirgaceae bacterium
ATAATCATATTTTTTGATATTTAATATATTCCAAAGGCAATAATTTTAAATATCAAAAGCAGGAAAATCTCAAACTTCTGGATTGTAAACGGAAACGGACCACTCCCACCATCGCACGTAATTATCAATAATATCGCTCATGTATTAAAAGTTGGTGCTAATAAAATTATATGTTTTTCCCCCACCTTATATTTATGAAAAATTCACCTTATAGATGCTACGGTTTTTTATTCTTTTCAACATTATATTTTCGACTGCTAATTTTTGCTTTAGTCAACCCTTAAAGCCCAGCTTCGAACATTTAACAACTGCAGATGGCTTATCACAAAACACCATAATTTCGATCGTTCAGGACGAAAAAGGATTTATGTGGTTTGGAACCGGAGATGGCCTAAATAAATTCGATGGCCGCAACTTTACCGTCTACAAGCATAACAGCGAAGATACCCTAAGCATAGGAGCAAACTATATTGAGGTTTTGCATTTGGATGAAAATAATAACCTGTGGGTGGGGAGTTGGGGCGGAGGCTTAAGTTTATACAACGCTGATCAAGATAATTTTACAAATTATACTAGCAATAAGGAAAACGGCGATTTCAACTATAATTACATTTCAGCAATTTATGATGACAAGGAAGGAAATCTATGGTTGGCCACACCTAATGGCTTGTATAAATTTAATAAGCAGTTAAAAACGTTTAAAAGATTTGTCCACGATCCAAAAGACAATAAAAGTTTAAGCAATGTGATTGTCACTGCTCTTTTTGAAGACAGTAAAAATAATTTTTGGATAGGAACGAGCAAAGGCTTAAACTTATTTGACAAAGAAACAGGGAACAGTAAATTAATTTGCGGTAACGAAGACCTTAAAAACATCCACATTAACTCTATAAATGTGGATAAGGAGGGAAATCTGTTAATAGGCACTAATAACAATGGCTTCATAATATATGATCACTCAACCAAAAAGACCAGAAAATATACCCATAATCCGGAAATTGGCGGCAGTATAAGCAGCAATGATATTTTTGATATATATATTGATAGCAATCAAAATACCTGGATTGGGACGGGAAATGGTGGCTTAAATCTATTTCTTGAAAAGGAAAATTCATTTATTACCTATAAAGCTGACATATCGGATAAGAAGGGCTTTTCGAGCAATTCAATAAATGCCATATATGAAGACAGGGACGGAACGATTTGGTTTGGATGCCATAGAGGAGGGATTAACTATTACAACTCCCTTCAGGAAAAATTCCAGCATTTTACAAGTCATCCTTCAAAAAATAGCGTAAGTCATAAAAGCATAAAATCATTTCTACAGGACAGCAAAGGCAATATCTGGATAGGGACCGATGGCGGAGGTTTAAATTTATTCGATAGAAAAACCGGGAGATTTAAGCACTTTAAACCCAAAGAAACCAACAGTAATTTCCATACACAAGCTGTGCTTTCTATATTGGAAGATAATGAAGGAAACATTTGGCTAGGTGCCTACGGTGGGGGTTTAAATAAGCTGAACAAGGAAACAGGAGAGTTCACCACGTTTTTAAACGATCCGAATGACTCAACCAGTCTCGGCAATAATGACGTTTGGGCAATGCTGAAAGATAAAGAAGGCAAGCTTTGGCTGGGAACAAGGGGCGACGGGATCAACATTTTCGACACTAAAACTGAAAAATTTAAGAAACTACAATGCAATCAAAAAGAAGGGCTTTCTACTTGTTGGGTAAACCATCTTTTTCAAGATAGTAACGAAAACATCTGGATTTCCACCACCTGGGGTTTAAATTTTTATGATCAAAAAACAAAATCCTTTACCCAATTTTTACATGACGAAAAGAAAGCAGGTAGTATTAGCAGCTACGCTATCAATGAGGTTTATGAAGACCAAAATAAAAACATCTGGGTAGCAACCAATGAAGGGCTAAATCTTTTTGATCCGAAAACTTCGTCCTTTAAGGTGTATAAAGAGTCAGACGGTTTACCTAATAACGCGGTGTATAGTATTGAAGAAGATTTGAATGGTATGTTATGGTTGGGAACTTTACACGGACTGTCTAAATTTGATCCTAAAAGTGAAGAATTTACAAATTACACTGTAACTGACGGCCTTCAGGATAATGAGTTTGTGCAGGACGCATCGCTGGTTCTCAAAAGCGGGGAATTGCTTTTTGGAGGACCCAATGGTTTCAATATATTTCATCCTGACAGTATCAAAAAGAACAAAAATATTCCGCCTGTATTTTTTACATCACTTTCAGTTTTCAACAAGCCCATTTCCACTGGAAAAAATTCTGTTCTAAAGAGAAACATAAATGATGTAGAAGAGATTACCCTTTCCCATGAACAAAGTATGATTACGTTGGAATTTGCAGCTTTAAACTATATAGACCCTGAAAACAATCGATATGCCTACAAGCTCGAAGGTTTTGATGAAAATTGGAATTATGTGGGAAATCAAAACAAAGCTATCTATACAAACCTTGATCCCGGAACCTACAATTTAAAAGTAAAAGCCTCTAATAATGATGACGTTTGGAATAAACAAGGCAGATCGTTATTACTTCATATCACCCCTCCCTATTACCAGACCTGGTGGTTCAGAAGTCTAATAGCTTTAGCGGCCATACTTCTCGGGTATATCATTATTAAGAGAAGGATCACTTCAATAGATAAGCAAAAAGCAGCATTAGAACTTCAGGTGTTGGAAAGAACTTCCGAAGTACTGCTTTCCCAGGAAGAGATGCGCGCACAAGCGGAAATGTTGAAAGAAATAAACAGAGAAATGGCCGATCAGAGGGAAGAGATTTTGGTGGAGCGGGAAGAAGCTGAATTGGCAAGGAAAGAAGCTGACAGAGCCAATCAGGCAAAGAGCGCCTTCCTGGCTACCATGAGTCATGAAATAAGAACACCTATGAATGGCGTGATAGGTATGACAGCCCTGCTCGCAGAAACTTCTCTTACGCCTGAGCAAAAACAATATGCCGATACAATAAGAATTAGTGGGGAAAGTTTGCTGACGGTAATAAACGATATTCTCGATTTCTCTAAAATAGAGTCTGGAAATATAGAATTAGAAGAAGAGAGTTTTGACCTGAGAAAATGTGTAGAAGAAGTGATGGATTTGCTGGCAAGCAAAGCAAGCGAACAGAATATAGATTTCCTATATGAAATTGATCATAACATACCTGAACAAGTGGTTGGTGATCGACACCGATTAAGGCAGATATTGATTAATTTGTTAGGCAATTCCTTGAAATTCACAAAAAAAGGAGAAGTTTTCCTTGGTATTTCAGCATCTGAACAACAGGGAGACGATATAAAATTATTGTTCAAAGTCCGGGATACTGGAATAGGAATCCCAGAGGACAAATTGTCCAGGTTGTTCAAAGCTTTTTCTCAGGTTGACTCTTCTACCACCCGAAAATATGGTGGTACAGGACTCGGGCTGGTAATAAGCCAAAGACTTGTCGATTTAATGGGTGGCGTAATTGAAGTAGACAGCAAAGTAGGTGAAGGAACGCAATTTAGCTTTACTATCAATACTAAAAAAGGCCATCAGCCTTTGCTAAAGAGAGGCTATGACATCCCGGTTGAACTGTCTGGAAAGAAGATTTTAATTGTAGATGACAACAACACCAACCTTACCATTCTGGAAAAACAATTAGGCTTGTGGAAAATGTCGCCGACACTTGTAAACTCAGGTAGTAAAGCGTTGGAAATCTTACAGGAAAATTCCTTCGATATTATTATAACTGATATGCAAATGCCGGAAATGGATGGTGTGAAGCTTGCCAAACAAATACAAGAAAGGGGGCTTAATACGCCGGTTATTTTATTGAGTTCCATCGGGGAAGATATAAAAAAAATGCATAAGCCTCTTTTTTCCGCTATTCTAACCAAACCCGTAAAACCTGGAGACCTTATCCGCATTTTGAAGGAACAATTTGTACTCAATGAAGAAAAGCCAGCCTCGGTACAAAAGGAAAATTTACTTGATGTCCATTTTGCTGACCAATATCCTCTGAGCATTCTCATTGCAGAAGACAATCTCGTAAATCAAAAATTGGCTACTTTATTATTACAAAAGCTCGGATATAAGCCGCAGTTAGCGTCCAACGGGCTAGAAGCGGTTAACAATCATAAGCAGGCGGTTTTTGATTTGATACTAATGGATGTGCAAATGCCTGAAATGGACGGCCTTGAAGCGACAAGGAATATCAGATGTCTGGAGGGAAAACAGCCTTTTATAATTGCGATGACAGCCAATGCCATGCAGGAAG
>CAMPJM010000465.1 GCA_946886805.1 uncultured Flammeovirgaceae bacterium
TTTGCCTCCCCAAACAAGGCTATAATATCTGCTTCCCAACAAGCATCTTTTGCACAATCAATTATTTCTACATCTGCTTGTGGGCAGTTATCTAAAACCTCTGCATGCAAGGGCGCTAGTGAATATTGAACATGTGAAATTAGCAATAACCTATAGTTCCCCTGTGCCAACTTCTTGACCAAAGCCGCACAATCTTCATTGTCTATCCCAATAAGTGCTATGGTTTCTTTAGTGATCATTCCAATTCGTTATTTTATATTACAAAATTAGAACAGCCACCTTCCTTATCCATTGACATAGGATAATAAATGATGTTGATGTATGTCACATAATTAGGGTCCGCCAAAAAACGTTTTTACAAAATTTTAACCTCAAATTGTCTTTTTAGTACTTTTTTCCTGTTCAAATTTTTCAGAAAGTGCAAGGGTTTGTGCAAAAGAGTCATTTTTTTGCGCATCCAAAAATAATCTTAGGATCATTTTTGACACTAGCCTCTGGCACGCCATCTACTCCGTTGGCTTCAGCTCGAAGTATTAATATACATCTTCACTTTGCCGCCTGGTAGCTGACGCACCAGAGACTTTTTCAACAGACCCTAATCATTTACGGGAAGCCATTTGACTCCTGGTGCGGCTTAGGGTTTCGCGGGTAATTCCGAGGTAGGAGGCAATCATGTGCTGAGGGATTCTTTGAAGGCAACCAGGAAATGATTCTACCAATTTGGTATATTTTTCTTCTGCGGTTTCACTCATAGCTCCCATAAGTCTCCTTTGAGTGGCAATGAGGTTATTTTGAATCAGGATGCGGAAATACCTTTCCAAAGCTGGTACTTTATCCAATAGCAAATTCCAGGAAGACTGGTTGATCATGAGCAGCTCGCAATCTTCAAGTGCGTCCATATCATAGGGCGATGCTTCATTGGTAAAAAAGCTGTACAAATCAGCCATCCACCAACCTTCCAAAGCAAACTGGAGGATGTGTTCATTTCCCTTTTCATCGGTCGTATAACTTCTAAGGATTCCTTTCTCAACAAAGACTGTATATTTACAAACATCCCCTTTTTGTAGCAGAAATTGTCTTTTTCTTAATTTCTTAGGCTGAAAAAGTGTTTTGCAAATTTCAAATTCCTCGTCTGCTAAGGATACTTTCTCAGAAATGCTCGTAAATAGTCGTTCAAACATAAAAAATTGCGAATGATAAGTAATTAATAAGGCTTACGGACAAGGAGCAGAAATATAGTAAAAAAATTTTATTTACATCCTCACTCAATTATTATCTTGTGTTTTGACAAAAGACCTACACTTCCCGAAAGGGAAAACTTAGCTTTCTCTAATTTATTCAATTCCGGATCAATAGCATAGTTAGTCGCAGTTAAAAAATTTGCTTCCTTTAGAATACAGTTTGAGAATACGGCTCTATCGAGGTTGGTGTCTTCGAATAAAGATCCTGTTAAATTAGTATTTAGGAAGGAAACTTCTTTAAGTGAAGAGTTCAAAAACTTGGTCTTAATCATTTTCTTGTTCGAGAAAGAAGCATAATCAAGTATGCAATCTTTAAAACCCACTGAAAAAAGGAAATCATTGCAATCACTAAAATTGACTCCTAATAATTTACAACGGTCAAAAGAGATGTTTCTGAAGCTTGAGGAATTAACCTTCATCATGCTTAAATTGCAATCAATAAATTTGCAGTCTATGAAATTCGTATAAGAAAAGTCACTGTTGGAAAGGTCGCTTTTAATAAATGTGCAGGCCTCAAACTCTCTGTTTTTTACTTCTTTACCCGTATAGGAAATATTTTCAAAGGTCCTGTTTTCGTGTGAAAGTACTTCCATAAAATTTTTCAGATTAATTTTCGACAATGATTTAAGAGGTGTAAATCTACCTTTTTAAGACTTATTAAAGAAGTTCCGCAGAATGGATTTGGGAAAAATAACTAGCTAATAGAGTTTTTTATCATTCAATCCCTTCACAAACTATTTTACGAGAGAAGGCCGATTTTCTTCTATTTTAGCCTTTTCTTCAGCAAAACCACCCCGTCGATATTATCACAAAAATTATATAACCATATACATTTTTTTGTGTTACACTATAAACACATTTAAACCAAAAACATTTAATTATATGGACAATCTAAGAAATAATAATCAAACAGAAGGGACAATTACAGGAGTATTTTCTGATAAAGATCAGGCTGAAAGGGCGTATAGTGATTTGTTGGACCGAGGGTACACATCAGACGAAATAACAGTTCTTATGTCTGACGAGACAAGAAAAACTCATTTTAAAGACGACAAATCTGACTTGGGTTCCAAAGCGATGGAAAAAGCAGGAGTTGGTTCTGCCATTGGTGGTACTGCCGGGGCCATTGTCGGGGCGATTGCAGCTATAGGAACATCGGTAGCAATACCGGGGCTAGGATTAGTTATTGCCGGCCCATTAGCAGCAGGTTTGGCAGGAGCAGGTGCCGGAGGATTAACCGGGGGTTTGATTGGCGCGCTTGTTGGCTCTGGTATTCCTAAAGAAAGAGCTGAAGTATACGAAAATAGAATTAAAGAAGGCGGCATAGTATTAGGCGTAACACCTAAAAGTGGGGTAGAAAGTACCGAAATAGCAAATAATTGGAGAACTACTTACCGTGGGGAAGAAATCCATGGAGTAGGCTTAAGCGACGACTATTATGACTCCGGGGTGGAGGATGAAAATTACATTTCCGGGGAAAACCGGGCTAAATCCACTGGCATGGGATCAGGATCAGATTTTAGCAGAAACCTTGATAGAGATCTTGACACGCCATCTGGAGATACGGAATATAGCAAGGGCACCTATAGAAGCGGTGATTTAACGCATTCTACAGATGAGTTAGGCAGTGACGCTTACAGCAGTGACAATATGCTTAACATAAAAGGTAATTGGAATGAGATAAAAGGCAAATTAAAGCAAAAATATGCTTCCCTTACTGATGATGACCTGATCTATTTCGAAGGTCGGGAGGACGAAATGCTTGGAAAGCTCCAACAGAAAACCGGTAAAAATAAAACTGAATTAGCCAGGGAAATCAATAGTTATAATTATTGATCCGGTGTTGATTTAAATATTTTCGGAAGAGAAGTATAACCAATTTCAATTTAAAAAGGCTATCCACAAGTGTGGATAGCTTTTTTTATAAATCAATTTCAATCTCACTATCTTTTATAAATCCGAATCATTTTCTGACCTGACGCATGGCTTATTTGAAGATAATACAGCTGGTCTTGTAAGTGAAGTTTGGTGATATTCAGTTCAAGATGACCATTTTCAACCAACATCTTTTTGCTAAAAATTCGATTTCCCATAAAATCAAATAGTACTAAATCTATCTTTCCATTGACTCGAGTATCAAAGTCTATATTAATATCATGGAAGACAGGATTGGGATACACACTAAACTCGCTCCAAAGATCTTGCTCATCTTCATTCTGAAAGTCATTGGATTGATTCTCACAAGATTCGTTGCAGCTTCCTAAGGTTGCCCCTCTTGCCAATAATCGTTTTACGGCTACTTTCGGCACACAAAACGTTCTTTCCCTTCCTAGTTTTCCTGACGGGTTCATGCAGATTTGTACTTTTTGACTTCCCGGCCTGTCGCCACAACTAACATCTATTACACAAACTTTTACGGAATCAGATGTGCTTCTGCCAAGAGCATCTGTAACTGTAAGAACGTAATTTTGAGTTTCTGTCGGGCAAACTTCTATAGAAGGGCCAAAAGAACCATTGCTCCAACTAAAAACAAAAGGTGCTGTACCGCCTGACACTTCGCCGGCCTGCAATGTGGTGCATGCCAGCGGCTCATAACCCGCGTATACCAGTGCATCATTCCCGGCTTCTACAATAAGAGGCGGATCCAATTCAAGTCTCGTAAGCACAGGCAGGTGGTCAGAGGTGGTATTTGCGTAGTTTTCAATAAAGGAAAAGGGAATAAACAAGGTTTCGGTGCCTGTGATATATTCCTCGTTTAATTCATTGCTAACCGTAATATGATCAATCATATTGTCATTGAATATGTAAGATCTTAAACCTGCTTCACTTAAAGATGCCGTGGTTACGTGATAATCGGCATCATTGACAAAAGATGCATAAGGAGAAATACCTCCTCCAATTGATTCATCAACATCGTCATTATAATCTCCTAACAGTACGATGTTGTCATTGGAATAATATTGATCTAAAGTGTCTTTAAGCGCCTGTACATCATACATTTTTCTTTCAATATCCTCCGATCCGGATCCTGATTTTGCATGAA
>CAMPJM010000466.1 GCA_946886805.1 uncultured Flammeovirgaceae bacterium
GGGAGCCTCCGTGTCTACAAACTTAATATCTTCCTGTCCTGAGGCAAATGACGTTTCCTCTTCCAAATCATCATCAGTCTCGCCAACGATCTGTTCATCATGTACTAAATCAGCCCGTTCATCATCCTGCTGAGGTACTTTTGCAATAGATTCCTCAGCTTCAATATTTTCCGGATCCTGAAATTCCTCCGCTATTTCAGCTTCAGCAATATTTTCTTCTTCTATTGCTTCTTCTACATTCACGTCCTTGCTCTCCGCTGGTAAGTCCTTTGCGATTTCTTTTTCTTCAATAGGTACATTACCATTTTTAGCATCTGCAAGGTCTTCATGTCCTGATGCGGGAACTTGCTTATACTCTATAGGTTCGTCTTTTGGCCTTAAGAATCGCATCCACAGCACTCTTCCTGGTTTAGGCTGTTCTGTTTCTTCCATTCTGTTTTTATTTCTCAATTTTTTTAGTTTTATTCCATACTTTTGAGAAATAGACCACATATTTTCAGTCTCTTTTACTACATGGTAATGCTCGGGGGCTCTCCCTCTTTTGGATTTCAAATAATAAACCTGACCAGCAATCGCCTGATCTTCGCTTTCCAAATCATTATACTTTAAAAACCTACTTATTGAAACATCTCCTATTGCAGCCAGTTGCAAAAGATTATCGTTAACGCCTGCAATTATTCCAGGCTTTCCGTTTACAGTTACTAAAACAGACTCTTTATTAGAATCGGAAGCTCCCTCAATTATGGGGTATTTATCACTCCCCTTACTAAACCTGTTGTCAAACGAAGGATTGGCCTTTTCAATTTTAACTTTCGGTTGTAAAGGCTTTTCTTCTACGTCATTATTGATAGCTATCAAATTATTTGTTTCATCGGGCGTAGCAGGAATAATTACTGAATACTTTTTATCGTCTGGTACATCACCTCTCTTTAGCCATTTATTATATTCTTCCAACAGCTGATGGTCGACCCCTGTTTCTGAAGCTATTTGTTTCAAACTTTTATTCGCTCCATTAGTGTATGCTATTAATGTTAATGCCGGGGAAGCATTTTTCCCAATAGCACTTTCAAACGCTACTTTGTGCGCCAGGAATTTCATGATATACCAATGGGTTCTTTTGTCGATTTCCATCTTTTTTGCACCGAAGTACTTGTCATTCACTACTTTTTGGGCACCACCTGCTCCCATATTATAGCTTAACAAGGCGTAAAGCCAATTTCCGAAATAGTTATTATTTCTTTTGAGATATTTGGCCGCACCTCTGGTAGAAGAAACAATATTCATTCTTTCATCTACTGTCCCGTCAACCCGAAGCCCCACCTCTTCACCTGATGCTTCTTTGAATTGCCAAAAACCCACCGCATTTGAAGACGAAACAGCATCTGAGATAAGTGCACTCTCCTGAATTACTAAATACTTAAAATCATCTGGCAGATTCTCTTCCTCAAATATCTTTTCTATGATGGGAAAATAAAGATCAACCCTTTCCAATTTGATATTAAAATATTTCTCACTTCTGTAAAGGGCATCAACATGTGTTTGAATTTCTTTTCTTGCTCCGTCAGTAATTTCTAGCTTTATATCAGCAAAATACATTTCAGAAGGAACTTGAGGCGTTTGTGCCACTAGCGAGCCATAAAATCCCGAAATAATCAAAAAGAAAAATGATAGTCTTTTTCGCATAATTATAATTTTCTTAAAACCATAAGGCCATCCCTTATGGGAAGTAAAACGTTCTTAACTCTTATATCCTTGTGTACTCGTTCATTAAATTCTATCATAGCTTGAGTATCTCTATCGGACTTAACATCACCTTCGGCAACCACCTTTCCACTCCAAAGTACATTATCAACGAGTAAATAACCTCCGGATTGAACTTTCTCAAGAACCAGATCGTAATAATTACCATAGTTTTCCTTATCGGCATCTATAAAAACCAGATCAAAAGGGCCGGTCAAATTGGGCAATACATCCAGTGCGTCTCCAATAATATACTTAACCCTGTTTGCTAAGCCCGACTCGTCAAAATATTTCCTAACCCTGGTCTCAAGCTCTTCATTTTTATCTATAGTAGTGATGTTACCTTCGCTATCCATTCCTTCAGCCATTGCTAAAGCAGAATAGCCTGTATAAGTTCCAATCTCAAGAATAGATTTTGGTTTAATCATATGAGAAAGCATTGATAGAACTCTTCCCTGGAAGTGGCCGGAAAGCATCCTCGGCCTTAGCACCTCCCTATGGGTATCTCTGTTTATCTTCTGAAGCAATGATGGCTCATCCTCTGTGTGGCTCTCAACATACTTTTGTAGTGACTCATCTAAAAAATCCATGATGATAGTAAAATTTAATTATGGGTATACTAAAAAAATATCACCCTATTACAACTCAGTTGTCTTTCGGTTTGAATGTCAGAATGCTCAAGGTATCTTCTTTGAACATTTCGTTTGCTATATCCTGAAGTTCAGTCGCGTTAATTGCTTTAATTTTCTTATAAATATCCTCTATATCCTCTATCTTCTGTAAATCAAGCAAGCTTTTTCCCATCATAAGCATGAGACTTACATTATTCTCTTCAGCCATAGCAAGTTGCCCTATCAATTGCTCTTTAGCGCTATGCAACTGCACAGTTCCCAGTTTAACTTCACGCAACTTCTTCAATTCTTTATAAACAACTTTTATGCCTTTATTTAATTGTCCTGGTTCTGTTCCAAAATAAATGCCGAACATCCCAGTATCTATGTAGGGTGTGTAAGATGCTTCAACAGCGTACACGTAGCCATATTTTTCACGCAGAGCAAGATTTAGCCTCGAATTCATTCCCGGACCGCCAAGAATATTGAGCAGGGCAAAAAAAGAAAGTCTCTTCTCATCCTTAATATTATAAGCTGGTCGTCCAATGGCACATTGTGATTGTGTTAAACTTCTAAATGCTTCTTCCTGGCGCGGGTGATAGTTGTTAAAAGTGATTCTTTTTTTGCTTGCTGTCTTAGTAGGTAAATCACTAAAATGTTTTTGGGCTAATCGTATCACCTTTTTCATAGGCATAGGGCCAACAGAGGAGAAGATCAATTTTTCAGTATCTAAATTGTCGGAAATAAATTTCTTAAAATCTTCCCTTTCAAATGATTTAATACTTTCTGTTGTACCTAAAATATTCCTTCCTAAAGGATGTCCTGCAAACACAAGGTCATCGAAATCATCTTGTATGGCATCTTCCGGAGCATCGTAGTACATGGCCATTTCTTCAAGTATTACATTTCTTTCCTTTTCAATTTGTTTTTCGGGAAAAACAGACTCGAAGGTAATATCATATAACAACTCCAAAGCATTTTCGAAATAGGTATCTAAGACAGATGCGTAAAAGCAGATCTTTTCTTTTGTTGTATAAGCATTTAATTCGCCGCCAACAGAATCAAGTCTATTTAAAATATGGAACGCTCGTCTTTTTTTCGTCCCTTTAAATGCCATGTGCTCCCAAAAATGGGCTATCCCCTGTTGGTTTATATCTTCATCTCTACTCCCTATATCCAGAATAAAGCCACAATGCGCTATTTTCGTATAATTTACTTCCTTATGTACAATTCGTAGGCCATTTGGCAGTGTAAATATTTCGTAGTCAAGCATAATAAAATTTCAACTACAAAAATATCATATTTTAAGTTAATAAAACAGAAAGCCTCCCACTTCATAATCCCAATGTCGTTTAGTTAAGGCCATGACCATAATTAATGGGCGTGCTGGTTGGATAGAAGCTCTGCAAATGAATAATATATTCATGGTTAGGGGGAATTTTAGTATTATTGTAAACGCATTTTAGATATAAAAACGCAAGGGGGAAGACAAAACCACACCAGATGGAATACAAACAGATACTTATTGTCCAAACTGCTTTTCTTGGAGATGTAATCCTCGCCACCCCACTTGTCGAAAAGTTTCATAAGTTCTACCCCAGTGCCAAAATCGATTTTCTTTTAAGAAAAGGCAACGAAACCCTACTTCATGATCATCCCTTCATAAACCAAGTTTGGATATGGGATAAAAAAAAAACAAAATACAAAGGCCTTCTGGCGCTAACGAGGGAAATCAGAAAATCAAAATATGATATTGTGGTAAACCTCCAAAGGTTTGCAAGCACTGGACTGCTTACTGCATTTAGCAAAGCCAGGTATAAAATAGGCTTCGATAAAAATCCTTTCTCTTTTCTTTTCGATGAAAAAGTTCCTCATGAGATTTCAAATGGCAAGCATGAAATTGAAAGGAATATTCAACTAATTAGCAAATT
>CAMPJM010000467.1 GCA_946886805.1 uncultured Flammeovirgaceae bacterium
GACTTTGATTTCATTGGCGTCCAGAACTATACACGTGAAATTGTAAAACACTCCTACTTCACCCCCTATTTATGGGCTAGTCATGTCAAGGCGGAGGAAAGGAAAGTCCCCATCACACTAATGAAGTGGGAAGTTTATCCCGACTCCATCTACCATATGCTCAAAAAATATGCTTCCTATTCCGGAGTAAAAAAGATATACGTCACCGAGAATGGGGCGGCCTTCCGGGACACCCTCGCCAATGGAAAAGTAGATGATGTAGAAAGGCTGCGATATCTACAACAGTATATCAGCGCGATTTTAAAAGCCAAAAAAGAGGGTGTAAATGTAAAAGGCTACTTCGTCTGGACCTTCACCGACAACTTCGAATGGGCCGAAGGATTCCATCCCCGTTTCGGTTTGGTGCACGTAGACTTCAAAACGCAAAAAAGAACCGTAAAAGCCTCAGGGTTGTGGTATAAAGAATTTTTGAAATAGATGGAATTATAATTTTTGCGGGGACATAGTAGGAAATTTTAATTTAGAATATTTTTTTTGGCGCCCGGGCGGGCTGGTGGCACTCGCCTACCCGACCCACAAGGCCATTTCGGGCTCAAACAAAGCCACCATCCCTGGCGCGAGAGCAGTGGAAGAATATAATGCCTACCAATAAATACTTCTCTGGGTTTGCTTTCGAAAGATCTATAGTTTTTTAGCATCGGATAGCTATTTCTCTATGGTGCCAGTGAAAAGTTCAAAATAAATTTTATCGCTATTCCCGATAGTAAACAGGATATAAAGAAGATTATGGTAATGCATTTTATAGTCGGATATTATCCGGATAATATCCGACTATTATTCCTTTCTTTGACTCTTCAACAAAATGCGAAATGTGTTAAATAGTCAATAATTTATTACAAGAATATTATTTTAAACTTATTTAGGGATATTTTTCAATATAGATCACCTAGATTGGGATTTATAAGGAAGATATATGTTGACAAACATTTGAAACAGCGACATGAATAGATTTAAAGCACTAGTGATTATTCTTACAATGACTTTGTTCTCATGCGGAAATAGTGAAAATGAGAAACTATCGAATAGTGAAAATGAATTGGTTGATTTACTTGAGAATATTTCTAAAGAAGGAGCAGGAAATCACGAAATTGACAGTGCAACAGCAAACAGAATCTTGGGGTTGACAAAGAAAATTTCTGGCAACTGGAAAGAAATCAAGTCTGAAAAAGGTAATTTCTCGATTAAATTTCCTGATTTTGAAGTAAAAAAAGGGCAAACAACTCAACTTATTGATGGTAAAGAAATTACACTCTATCACTACTCTATCAACTCGCAAAACGAAAACCACGTAAATTTAGGTTATAGGATAGACTATTCCTTTTGGCCGGACATAAAAACGGAAGAACAAATAAATGAGCAGTTCAATATACAAAGGGACTATGCTCTATCCGCTACAAATTCGACTTTGGAGTACGAAAATGTAATTGATACATTGAATTATCCAGGTAGAGACCTATTGTTAACAATTGATAATTCAGAATTAAAAGCTCGCTACAGGTTATTCTTTGATAATGGAATATTTTATAAACTGACTGTAATAACTGAAGACGGAAATCATTTTAATAATTCGATAACAAAGTTTTTTGACTCCTTCAAAATACTTGATGATAAAGAATGAAAAAACGTTTGCCAACAGCACCTAAGAAAACATGGGGGGGACAGTGGTTTCCGCAAGGTTCGTTCTTCGTGGCTACCTCTGTCATGGGCGGACAGGAAAGCACTTCGAAAAGCCCCACGTTTTCTTAGCTGAAACGTTAGGCATTATGCTAAAAAAATTCTATCAAACAGTCACAAGAATCAATGAAATTGGAAGATACCTCTCTTACTCCTGCTGAAATAATAATGTCCGTTAATAATAAATCGAAAGTTCAAGAATTAATAAAGTTTACTTTTTATGATCTTCTGTTACGAAATTTGATTGGGGTAAATCAAATGGAAACTGAGACTTCAGGAGATGATTTCTTTATCCAATCTTTTTCAAGTAAGAAGGGTAATATTAAAGATCATGAAGAAATATTTATAAAAATTATATCCAAGGAGGAGGGATTGATATCCTTTAAAAAACTCGTTTTTGAATTGTCGAATTATGGAAACGAAAAATTCCGATCGATAATGCCGGAATTCATTTTCGAAAAAATTGTCCTTCGGTCTTTAGTTAGAAGCGAGTTATTTGTAATCGAGAAGAAGGTGTCTTTTTTGATTTTTAGGAGAAGAGAAGTAGTGCCCACAGAAAAAGGTTCAAAAATCATTAACGCAATAAGATCAGTTAAAAATGATTATCCTGCCAATTGGCTTTTTATTGCTAACAGGAACTTTAAGCAGAATTCGGATTTTTTTGAATCTAAACTATTCTTAGAATTAGACGAGAATTTCAATAGACATTTTTGGGATGGAATAAAAAATAGACATGTTGCATTAGCATATTGGGGAAGAGGGAATTATCCAAAACCACAAATTGATAGAGGATGATGAGAAAAAGCACAAATGCATAACACTGCGCCCAATTAAAAGAAAGAACAATGACATCTTTATTTAAAAAAATATTCGGCAAGGATGGCAAAGAATATACTAAAAAAACAACTTCTCAACCTTTGCCAACTAAATTAAAACTAGAAGCCCTGACGGATAAAGAAGTTGACTATGTTCAAAACAATATTGGACTTGCAGGGGAAATAATAAAAGACCTTGGTCTTGATAATAATAGCCATGCGTTCAACCCTGATTCTCTAGGGCAAGCGATAAAAACATGGTTTGACATTGATTTGGAAAGTAGATTTGGAATTGATGTTAATATGTATTCAAATGCACTTGCTGCAGGATGGGGGAACTATCTAGAAGAAAAAATGGAACGGAATGGCATGTGATTACGGATGAATTTGGAACTGAAATAGGATTATTTCATAAAAACAATAACACAACTATTTTTCCTTTTAACTCAACAGCAAAAGCTTTCAATAATAAAGACTTTGGATTATTGTCTGTAATATCCGAAAAGGCAAATGAAGTGATCAATAAATAATAACTGGACACAATCGAGTAGCCCGCCGTGAGCTAAAATGCTCACGATGCGCCTCTCACACCACTAAGCGTACGGTTCTCCCCGCAACAGGTGCGGGGCAAGCTGTACTCAAAGGTGTTCATGAATGCTCTGCATTTCTTCAATGCTTTCTCACGGAAAGCCACCCTCGCAACAAGTGCGGGACATGCTTGCGGCATATCAAGGATCCCGATTACTTATTATTTCGGAACTAACAGGCTTCACCAACTCGCCTGTCAGGACTGGCCCATAGTGGCAAAAGCCTGCTCCAAACTCGCTTCGGAGGACTTGCACCTTCTGGAATAATGTGGTATCTTGATACCAGATGCCCGTACTGGGCGCACACATTGGTTAAAAGCAAGCGGGCGGGAAGTACTAAATCGAAAGTGATGACCCTTAATAAATTTTGGTTTAGCAGACAATGAATCGGGTTTTAATGGCCACCTGTTCTTAGCCCTGACCGTTGGTCGCAAGCCGTGGACTCCAAAAAACTTGACGACAAATTTTTGGAAAGACAGTTTCAAGTGACCACAGTGGACTCGAGTGCAGAATCAAAAAAATTGGGACTATATTTTTCCCGCCCACGACTTATGCGAGTTTACAAATTCAAATTTCTACAAGTAGACTAAATTTTGGCTCGGCTGACAATAGAGTTGATCAACAATGAACTAAACCTACATTAAAAATCAATAACTATGAAAAAAACAAAAGTAACATGTGGATTAACAATGTCTCTTGATGGGTATGCTGCCGGCCCTAATCAAAGCTTTGAAAAACCATTTGGAGATAATTTCGATTCAGACTTGCTGGATCGTTGGATGTTTTCTGAGCCGGAAAAGCATAGACATAAAAAGGAAATAGATGCTATTCTTGATGCGGGCGCGTTTATCATGGGCAGTAATATGTTTGGGCCTAAAAACAGAAGAGACAAATCGGAATGGAAAGGATGGTGGGGCGACAATCCTCCGTATCATGCTCCGGTTTTTGTGCTCTCCCACAATGAACGCGCTCCAGTAGAAATGGAAGGCGGAACGATATTTCATTTTGTGACAGACGGCATTGAATCGGCATTTAGAAAGGCGAAAGAAGCGGCAGGAGATCGAAATGTAAAAATCATGGGAGGAGCAAATACTGTCAATCAGTATTTGGTTGCTGGTCTTATTGATGAATTGTGGCTGCA
>CAMPJM010000468.1 GCA_946886805.1 uncultured Flammeovirgaceae bacterium
TTTATTACCAACTCAATGCCCAAAGGTTGAGCCCTGGTTTTTAAAACATCTATTGTTTGGGGGAAAGTATTCTTATCAACAAAAAATTTGTTTGCAGCTTTTTTTGAGGAGCCCTTTAAATCAAATAACATCGTCATGGCTTCCCCTGCGGCTGTTCCTTCATCGAGGAGGGAAGCATTTACAATTTCCATTCCGGTAAGATCTATGACCATTGTCTGGTAGTTGATCAAAGCCTCTAATCTTCCTTGTGCTATTTCTGCCTGATAAGGTGTATAAGCAGTATACCATCCCGGATTTTCAAAGATATTCCTTTGAATGACCTGCGGAATTGTGCAGCCATAGTAGCCCAGCCCGATATAAGATTTAAGCTGCTTATTCTGTTGGGCAAGTAATTTCAGATCATGTAAAAACTGAGCCTCTGTTCTGGCAATAGGCAGGTTTAAATCATGTTTTAATTGAATGCTTTTGGGGATTGTCTGATCAACCAATGCATCTAAAGAATCAGCATTGATTTTTTTGAGCATTAGTTCGATTTGCTGATCATCCGGTCCGTTGTGGCGATGTTCGAAGCGCTCCACGTTATTTATTTCAATCTTCATAAAGTATCAATGAGTAGGAATTTTAGGCTGCTTTTCACTCCTGCAAAAGCATTGCAAAGGTATAATTTATTTAGAACATAAAAGGTTCTTTCGAAGGTGAAATTACCAGGTGGGGATTTTAAAGAAATTCTATTGGTGACATTGATTTGGATTAAAAATCGTGTCTGACATATTGGTAAATTAATCTCTGTGGTCACATAAGTCCTTGCAGCAACATTACACTTCCACTACGGCAGCTCGATTGTTCTCAATAACGCTATTAAATAGTTACTGAATATGGTTTGCTAGTGAGATACAAAAAACCGATGCGCGGAATGTATAACACGCCATACCTCCACTGAATTCATTTCTTATAGCGGTCTGCCTCTTTATTAGTCAGCTCACTTTTCCTTTGAAGGTTGCATACACTGCCATTGCGTGACCATGCCCTAATTCGAACTCTTCTTTCAACCAGTTTGTAATTTCAGTTGCTTTTACTGTTGGTTTAATTTGACCGTTTTCCAAAAAGCCTTTTTCCTCTGCAAGTTTTTTAAAGTCGTCCGGTGTTTTACCTGTCTTGGTTTTAATATTGTTTATGTAGGCTTGAAATGACATATTGATTAAAATTTATTTTATGAAACTTCTAAATTCAGAAAGACATTTTGTCCTTTTTCAATTTGTTGAATTCTGAGATGCAAATTTAGCAACCTCCTTTCAAAAACCTGTGGTGTTAATGCGACAATTGTGGGGGTAAAATGAGGCCTGTTGATATTATTCCACTAAACCTCTAACTTTAGGTCCCAAACAGAGCATTGGTAAACAGCCTCACTTAGGTAAGTACGGCTATTAAAAAAAAGTAATTTTAATGGACATTTTAAAAGATTATCAAACAAAACTATTCCCATACGCCTATAATATACTTGGCAGTGTAGATGATGCCAACGATGTGATACAGGACGTAGTAATAAACTATATTGAAAGGGATAGAGATGATATTAGAAATGAATTAGCTTATTTAGTCAAAAGCGTCATTAACAAATCCATCAACCTAAAAACAAGAAATAAAAAGATGGTCGGTCAAACCACATGGCTGCCCGAACCCATCGCAACTGAAAATGCAGACAAAAAGATAAACACTCAGGAAATCATATCTTACGCATTGTTGGTTTTGTTGGAATACCTGAACCCAAAAGAGAGAGCTGTTTTTATTTTAAAGGAAATTTTTGACTATTCCCATCAAGAGATTGCTGAAATATTTTCCGTTTCCATCGACAATTCCAAACAGCTGTTGAGCCGCGCAAAAAGCACCTTAAAAGAACAGGACTCTAATTTCAACCTAAGTAGTGCCTACTCTGATGATTTTCTATCGAAATACGTCGACATCATCAGAAAAGGAGACGTCAAAATACTGGAAGAAATGCTATCAGAACACATCACCGCTAAGACTGATGGTGGCGGAAAAGGACAAGGATTTACCGAGCTTATTTCCGGTAACAAAACAGTGGCCCTTTTACTTGTTAAGGGTTTTGATTTGTATTTAAAAAAACGTCGGATAGAATTCAAAAACCTCAATCATTCTCCCGCTCTGTTATTCTATAAAGGCGATACATTACTGGCTTGCCAAATGTTGGATATAGACTCAGGAACTGGCAAAATTAACAACATATACTCCATCGGTGATCCCAAAAAACTGAGAAGACTATAAACCCGAAATATGCATTAGAATATCTATTCCGAAGCAAAATAGCTGCAAATCAGTCGCTTTGCTAATTTTCATCCTGTAACCATAGCGGTGCTATGCTTTTCGGATGAAAACCCCTGATTTATTGCTATTTTACTTCTCATCACAATCCCTAATGCATAATCCGAGTTAAAAAAAAATGATTTTCTGTCACCTTTCATCTCACTTGTTTGCCTTATGAACACAAACATTTAAAAATAAACGAGATGAAACAACGAGTTAATTTAATTGAAAAGGGAAGTGGTGTATTGAAAACTATGATGGGGGTTAAGCGATATTTGGACCAATCACCTATTGACAATCACCTTATAGAACTCCTTAGCTTCAGGGTGTCACAGATAAATGGTTGCGCATTTTGCCTCGATATGCATTCCAAAGAGCTGTTGGCCAAGGGGGAATCTGCACAGCGATTATTTGTAATGGATGCCTGGAGGGAGACACCGTTTTTTTCCGATAAAGAACGTGCAGTATTGGATTGGGCAGAAGCCTTGACAAAATTGAATGGCAGCCGTGTTCCCGATGATGTCTATAACGAGGTGGCCAAATACTTTTCGGAAACGGAATTGATCGATTTAACCTTAGCGGTGACAGGCATCAACACCGCTAACCGTTTAAACATCGCTTTTGGAGCCCCGGTAGGTGCATATGAAGTAGGTATGCAATTTGAACCCTTAAACGCTTAATTAAAAAGCGGATAATAAAATTGCTCTTGTTTTAAGAACAAGAGCAATTTTTATTTTTTTTTCTTTCCACTACAGACGAGGTATTTTCGATTTGCTTTAACTTTTGCTCCCAGGGTGATTTCGCAATTATCGATACACCATGAGAGCACAACAACTTTTACCTGCTGCTATAATTAGGCGCTTCCCTTGTTATCTGGATATCGTGCGGATGGCTTTCCCTTACACCAGCACCTGTTATTTTTACGAATTTCGCATTTTGAAGATCGATTATAGTTGCTGCACCACAATAGCCCATTCCGGCTTTTAGACCGCCAACCATCTGATACAAAACTTCGTCGACGCGTCCTTTGTATGGCACTCGTCCTACTATGCCTTCTGGCACCAGTTTTTTGATATCTTCTTCTGCATCCTGAAAGTAGCGGTCTTTTGAACCGTCTTCCATTGCTTCCAAAGAGCCCATTCCTCTATAGGTTTTATATTTTCTTCCTTCATAAATGATCACTTCGCCTGGAGCTTCTTCCGTTCCGGCCAACAAAGAGCCTATCATAATGGAATGCGCCCCTGCTGCAATGGCTTTTACCAAATCCCCTGCATACCGGATCCCACCATCAGCAATTACTTTCACATTTGTTCCCTTTAGAGCCTTAGCTGCCTCATAGACAGCAGTTAATTGTGGCATCCCTACTCCGGCAATTACCCTTGTGGTACAAATACTACCAGGGCCAACGCCTACTTTTACAGCATCTGCGCCTGCATCAGCCAAAGCTTTTGCGGCTTCACCTGTAGCAATATTTCCTACAATTAAACTCAGATCAGGAAATTTAGATTTTACATTTCTACAGGCATCAATCACGCCCTTGGAATGCCCGTGGGCAGTGTCTATGCTGATGACATCTACTCCTGCTTTGATAAGGATCTCAATTCTTTCTAACAGATCGGCTGTTACCCCTACCGCTGCACCAACTCTTAATCGGCCATATTGGTCTTTACAGGCATTGGGCTTATCCCTATTTTTCAGGATATCCTTGTAGGTGATCAAACCTATCAGTTTACCATTGTCATCAATAATAGGAAGTTTTTCGATTTTATATTCCTGAAGGATATCTTCTGCTTCCCGAAGGTCTATTCCGGATTTTGCAGTTATCAGGTTTTCTTTCGTCATGATATCACTTACCGGAATCCGCATGTTCTTTTGAAATCGCAGGTCCCTATTGGTGATGATCCCTAATAATTTGCCATCAGAATCTATTACCGGTATTCCGCCAATGTTAT
>CAMPJM010000469.1 GCA_946886805.1 uncultured Flammeovirgaceae bacterium
ATGGCACTCATATGGCTTTTAAAAAAGGACCTTAATTCCGGCCTGGACTGAAAAATATCGGCTAGTCTTCCGGGCATTAATCTATCCCAGTAGATCATGTGTCCCACAAAGCCATCGTCTTCCTGCATGGCGAATAAGCTGATGAGGTGTTCTTTTGCCATCTTGTGTTCTCCGAGCGCACAGAAGATAAAAATGTGAAAGCAGGTGTCCCAAAAAAACTGGAAAGGGTAAGTCCCCGGAGATGGTTTTGTATAGTGGAAATGTACCTGACGGTCTTTTGAAAAGCCCTTGATCATGTTCTCATGAACAACTCTTTTGGTTTTTTCAAATAGTTCTTCATCTGTCATAGTACCATTTATTCCTTTTTGTATAGGTTTTACTTTATCATATTAAAAAGGTGTCATCTCCACATCGCTCACTTCACGTACTTGTCCCAGATACCATATTTTTCTGTTATCGGACCAAGTGGCAACGCAAGACCAGCCACTAAAAGCCCTGTAATAGCGCCACTAATATTTAAAACTAAACTGCTGTCTTGAAGAAACCATGGCACTAATGCTACCACAATACCTAATAATATATTCAGATACCTTCCCCTTCTTACTACTTCACCCATACAAATGACGGAAACTACCACAATCAACGATCCCGTGAGATGAAAAATGTCAGCAGGAGTAGCTTTGGTTGGGAATCCAAACAGTGCGGGTGCGAACATCAGCCAAATTCCCAGAACAGTTGATACAACCAGCGTCCACGGGAAGCTCATTCCCCAAATAGAGGCCATAAATACTTTTCCCGGCTTTTGCGGAAATTCCATCAATTTAGGAGATCGCTCATCTGAATTTTGTTCAAAAGGCTTTCCGCCTTTCCAGAACACGTGCCACAAATTGTCTCCCCTTTTTTTGGCTTTTACCATATGTTGTCCCATGGCTATAACCTCATCAATTTCAAGTGGGATCATGGGCAACATTATTGCAGCTGCCAATAAGCAGAATGTACACCATTCACCGACCACCAGCGGTTGAGAAATTACGAGGAATATATGCACTAGACCTAAAGGGATCACAAGAATGCCAAAGAAGGTTACCATCCAGGGCATGGTTCGCCACCTTGAAGGACTTCCCATCCACCCCATTAAAAATTCCAGCGTATAGGCAAAGGCCCCGAATGCACCATCAGATATCGGCCACATGTGAGACATGTTGGAGTTCAATACTTTGCGTGTTCCGTCTCCGAAGAACGGATCCCAGGCATGATCAATGTAACCCAACTGAAACGCACCTAAATAGCGAGAAACTACCCAGCCGAGGAAACCGAGTACGATCATAATCCAACGCTGAGGCCAACTGGAAGGATTATACGTCCATCCCTGAGGTACTTCTGAACCCATCTTCATGTACGTAATCATATTGGGCATGCCGGGAATTAATATTGTCAAGGCGATAACCAAAACCCCAACCAAAGTACCATTGATGTAGGCAGCGGCATTGGGAGCCCAGAACAGTAAAGGAACCATGTTAAGCCAAATACCGATAAAACAACATATCCACAAACTTATGGGCCTATTAGGCGTCAGGGACCGCCAGCCAAAGAAGATCAACAATACGCCACTTATTATATCACTCCACTTCATCACTGTTATCCTTTCTGCTAAAGAAAGCCACACTTCTCTTCCACCACTGGGCATCACTGTGGATTTTGCATAACTAAAGGTAAGCGGAGAAAGCACCATCCATACCCCGAGAATAATCAGCATCCAATAAATCCAAAGTGTTTGCATATGGTGCATGTGCAACATTTCCATCCGCTGTTCTTTGCCCATCATCTGGTGGCCATGGTCGCCATGCAAGGCGTCCTCATGATGCTCTTCATGTTCCTTATGTTCTTTTTGATGTTGCTGGTGATGTTTCTTCATTTGCTTTTCAGCCATGGGCCGGGTTACACCACGCATGCCCATGCCACCACCATGTTTTTCGTTGCCTTCTGACTCGTCCTTATTTTTGCCTTTTTCTTCCATCACTTTTCCAATTTTTAATGGGAGTAAATAATCTCAATATCATTTAGAACCCCAATAAGGTGGCGATGTTTAAAGGATGAACCATGATCGTAGGAAGCGTTGTATAACATTGTGATTATTATGTATACAATTACGCTTTCAAACAAGACAGGGTCATTTGAAGATAATTCACACAGCACGTTCGCAGAGGAAATAGAAGCAGGAAGAAATGTAAAGCTTATTCTTCTGGCCGAAGATGATTATAACGAATCAAATGATTTTCTACCGCCAATCCCCCTTTTATATGCTGTTACTGATTTGCCAACAACTGTTTTAAATTGCGACGAGAGGTAATGAACACTACTATATTTCAATTGTGTAGCAATCTGACTCAAGGTCATTTGATTGTAATCCAATAGTTCTTTCACTCGTTCAATCTTTATATGAATAAAATGCTTTTCTATCGTTTTATGACAGCATTTTGAAAAATGCCTGCTTAGGAGACTGTAATTTTTGCCAATTGCTTTACTTAAAAAAGCTGATAGGGGCATGGGTTCTTTATTCGTCTCAATGTAGCCTAAATAGGCTAAAAGATATATTTTGATATTTTCAAGTAGTACATCACTTTCATCTTCCAAAAGTTCAAAACCCTGTTTTTCCAATACTTCTGAAATCCTTTTGACATGGATTTCAGAAGTGCTGAATTTTACTTGTGCATGACCTAATTCTATTTGCAAAATTTCTGCTCCCAAGCTAATTAGTTCATCATTGACCACTTTTATACACCTGGGGCAAATCATATTTTTAATGTGTAGGTTAAGAATTTTCATGCTAAATCTTTATGGAAAGGGTATCAGGAAAAACTGGATTGATGTTTTTTCTGAATGATAAGTGAATTTACTTAAATGACAAGGCAAAACATTCCACTTATTCTATCGGAGGGAGCCTGTTTGATTTCAAGTGGAATGTCTAGAAGTTGCTTCAGTTACATTATGCCTGGATAAATTCGCAGATATACTTGCAGTGCAATAGGATTTTTCCCGTAAATACTTTCCAATTCGTCAGTGGCACTATACCAGGTGCCCTGTGCACCTAACGCAACATTTGTTTTCAAAACGTCGAACAAATTTTGTTGAATACCCAATGAAAATGCGTTGACAGGAAAAAGGGCGCCATGCTCGTAATCATCTTCGTCTAAAAGAAGATCTTCCGTGGATTTTTCTACCCATTCATATTTCCCATAAACCGTTGTTTTATTGAAGTTTAAAGCACTTTCAACCAAAAATGAATGCTGCTCATGATGTCCTTCAGCTTTATTGTAACCCCAAACTGCTGTAGAATTTAAGAAGGCTTTTGCTCCTACACGTACCGAGTGAATGGCTGAAGCAGTTGTTTTATTGACATCTTCCCTCGGGCCGAATTCATGCACGTCTTTCACCCAAGCTTTTGAAGCTTGTAATGCCCAGGCAGGAGAGGGGTTATAGGACAATCGTGCGGACCATGAATCGAACCTTGGCTTGTCAAACCCATACCTTTCTTCGTTAGGCTCTCTACCTGTAAATGAAGAACCTTCCAGTTTGAAATTCTTATATCTGAAACCTAATGTGGCCACACCGAACGTGATGTGCGTAGCATCCTGCCAATGGTGACCTATCGGAGCATCCGGGTTATACAGGCTTGATACACGGTGCATAAATGCTACAGGTCCAAAGGCGGGTTCGCCTGGATAACCTAAATATACAAAGGCATCTGCGTCCTTAGAAAACATATGCGTATAGCCAACTGAAAGCTCCGAAAACAAATCGTGTGGATGCTGGCTGTCGACAAGTGGTTCCCCTTCCCAGGTTTCACCTGATTGGAACAAGAGGGGATATCCTTCTCCACCAACTGTCAGGGGATCCAACGAGAGCATCGCACTGAAGCGGAACAAGCCACTTTTTCCAACCCTTTTCTGCCCCATGCCCATAAACCAATTAGGAGCGTCAAACTTGCTATCTCCCCTGGAGCCTTTATCGCCGATATCCTGATTGTTATAGCGGAGAAAGACATTCCCGTGAAACATAAACATCCATTCATTAGCATGTAGCATGTAGCCATACATAGGGGAGTTATCCGGGAGCCAGCCCGTTCCGGAGCCGTTTCTGTTCATTGGAAGATTCCGTGAAAAGCCGTGTGACATCATGTTACCATCATCCACATTTTCCATGTTGTGATCCATATGGGTATGATCGGTAGTATATTTTTATGTGGGCATGTTATTCCCCACATGTTGTGCAA
>CAMPJM010000470.1 GCA_946886805.1 uncultured Flammeovirgaceae bacterium
AATATAATTAAGTTAATGTTGTGAGGGTTTTAAATCTTTGTCTTCTTAATGGAAACCTAATAGTTTTCTAAACAGTGGTCTTTATCTATTCAAAAAGAAAAAAATGAAAAGTAATAATTATTCCGCATCGACGGTATGAATTACTGCGTAATTGCGATTTTATTTTGAAGCTGTCAGGAAAGCAAACAGCTTTCCATCAAATCCGTGGTAGAAATCAAACTATTAATAGAGTTGTGAATAAATAGCAATACCTTATTTTTGAGTTAACACGTTTTCAGGAAAAGTCAAGCTTCTACTCTTTCCCCTATAATCATAAATCGCAACGGAATCCACATCCTCACCTAAATAGAGTACTCTCGAAGACTGGCCGAGGTATGATGATCCATAACTAAATTCTTTTATTTTCTTTAAGCCTTTTTTAGAGAAAATTTCTACCCTTTGATCTAAGGGATTCAAACCCAATGTATATTTCTTGCTACTCCCGGTGGTTTGGAATATTTTTAATGAATCAGTTCGCTGGCTAACCAAAATGAGTGGATTACCGTTTGAACCCAAAATCTCTACCATAGCCTTTGCGTTGCCATCCACAAAAAAGCCACTACTGTTGACCTCTACGGGTTTAAAATTTCCCTGACCATCACCTTGAAGATAATTTCCTATAGTTGCATCGTACCTGCCGACATTTTTTTCTGTCGCATAAGAATTTCCCACCACAAGTAAATCTGTGTTTCCATCCCCATTAAAATCCTTACTGATAATTCCATTGATAGGGGCAAATTGTGCTTCGATAGGAAGAGGCGATAATTCGAATTTACCATCACCCAAATTTTCTATATAAGATGACCTTAATTCATAATTGGTGAGTACCAGTGCATCATTGAGTTCTCCCTCTTTAAAAAACTCATCGAAGGTAGTTTTACCGTAATCCGAATACCTCTTGAATCTATGTCTCATATATGGAAGCTGATTAATTAGCTCGTCCCTTCCATGTGTAGGATATTTCTTCCCATTTAAATAATAAAACATGATTGGGTCAATACTTCCATTGGCATCAAAATCCTTTGCATAAACAGATATCGGCTCCTCTTCAGATGCAGTGTACCGTGAATTAAGCCCCAGATTACCTGCCACATAATCTATATCGCCATCATTATCAAAATCATCCGCCACAATGCTATTCCACCAACCCGAGGTGTGAGCTAAACCTGCTTCCTCTGTAACATTGCGAAACTCAATACTTTCATTGGAATCTTTTTCTTGCTTCATTACCGTCAATGGCATCCACTCTCCCACTAATATCAAATCTAACAAACCATCACTATCATAGTCGCTCCAAACAGCGGAAGAAACCATTCCAATATTTTGAATTTCCGGAGCCACTTCCTTAATAACGTCTGTAAATTTACCATTGTCATTTCTAAGGAGATAGCTTCGTGGCGCAACAGGATACCTTCCGGGGGTTATTCGCCCCCCCACAAAAACATCCAAATCGCCGTCTTTGTCAAAATCAGCCGCTGTAGCAACAGATCCACTGGTATACATTTCAGGAAGTGCTTTGCTACTTTTGGTAAATTCACCTGAACCGCTATTTATATATAACCTGTCCTGGTATTCTTTTGCTTCATTAGGATATCTACTACCACCACTTACTACATATAAATCCAAATCGCCATCATTTTCAACATCAAAAAATAACGCACCCATATCATCGTTGAGAGAATCATTGGATATTTGTTTTTGTGAAAAATCACCCTCCTCATTTTGGATATATAGACTTCCTGGAAAACTTGTGCTCCCTCCTATATAAAAATCCTCATAGCCATCGCCATTCGCGTCGCCAACAGCTATTCCGGGACCATTCTCAGAATGCTTGTGTGGGAGTAATTGCTGAACCTTGAAATCCACAAAATCTTCTGCCTGATGCACATGCTCCAGGCCTGGTATATCAGAGACTTCAGTAAATAGAAGAGGACTTTTATATTCAGGCGTTTCTTTATACGGGATGGAATTTGTGTGACTGAGAATTAAAGTTTGGTTGGGCTTAATATTAGTTAAAAGTTCATACTTCCCATCAGGCCAAACTATTTCTAACGAATCTATTTCTTTCACCTCTCCAAGGCCAAAATGCACTGTATGATCAACCGTTGATTTATACCCTCTGGTAAGGTAATGCTCATAATACTGAGATTCTGTTTTCTCTCCATTTTTATATGAAATGGTTATTTTGCTTCCTAGGCCCTGAAGATTTAACGAATCTCCAACAAGCGTCATCTTTAAAAAATCAGCAGAGTTGCCGTCTGTGTTCCCATGATCAATAGTTGTGTTGCGATAAACAAAAGCAGGTTCATTTAAATTATTTACCACCAAATCGAGATCCCCATCGTTATCAAGATCAGCGAACGCAGTACCACTAGAAATGGAAGGCTGCGACATCCCCCAATCCTCTGTTTTATCTGAAAAAGTCAAGTCACCATTATTTTTGAAAATAAAATTCGGCATCTTAATTTCAACTAATTTATCGATTTCCTCCCTTGCCTTTTTCTCTCTGGTCTCGTCAGTTCCAAATTGGTTCATAGTGCTACTATACATGATATAGTCCAGATCTGTAATATCCTTTCCATAACCATTGGTAATAAACAGATCTTTCAACCCGTCATTATCAAAATCAGCAAATAAAGGTGCCCAACTCCAGTCGGTTTTATAAATACCGGCCAATTGCCCTATTTCACTAAAAGAGCCGTTACCGTTATTTAGCTGAAGCGTGTTTCTAACATATTGCGGCTCATAACCTGTATTTAAATTGAGCATGTACCTATCATAATTTGCAAAAGGAATCATCATAGATTTTTGTCGGCCGTTTTTGTCCGGCAACATGTCCATTACTGCAATATCTACAAATCCATCATTGTTATAATCTGCAGCATCTACTCCCATGCCATTATGGCTTTGATGCTTCATTTTTTCTTTGATAACATTTGTAAAGCTACCATCACCATTGTTTATGTACAGCAAATCATTGGTTACAAAATCATTGGCTATATAAAGATCCGGCCAACTGTCCTGGTTCAAATCAGTGACAACTATACCTAATCCATAACCTTCAATTAAAATCCCTGCTTCTTTCGAAACATTTGTAAAAGAGCCATCTCCATTGTTTTCGTAAAGTTTATCAGTACTATTGCCCTCTCCCGTCAACTGTTTTGGTCTTGTTGTATTTCGGTTGAAGGTTTCCAGGGCATTAGAAAGTATATAAAGATCTAAATCTTTGTCCTTATCATAATCAAAGAAAACAGCTTGAGTATTATATCCTGCATCATTTATTCCATATTCAGCAGCTTTTTCAGTAAAAACCGGAATCCCTTCTTCATTTAAACCATTGTTTACAAATAATAAATTTGTATTATTCTTCCCGTTATAGCCACTAGAAGTCGAAACATAAATATCAAGAAAACCATCGTTATTAATATCGACAAGGGTTACCCCTTCTGCCCACTGATTTGTAGTAACACCTGAAATTTCTGTTATTTCCTGAAACTTTAAATCGCCCTTATTTAAATAAAGCGAACTGGATACATTATTCCCGCAAAAAAATATATCAGGTAACTTGTCATTATTAAAATCCCCAATGGCAACACCTCCACCGTTGTACAGATAATCAAACGAAAGAATATTTAGGGAATCATCCTCAATTAATTCATTGACAAAATGGACGCCCGATTGCCCTGGTGCAAGAAGCTCAAAAAGAGCGTCTTTTTCATTATCGATAGTGTTAGTGCTATTTTTATTGCAACTAAAAAATAGTACAACGAATATTAATGAATAATAATTAACCCTGAGACAGCTAAATTTCATATAGAACAAGTATGAGTGATTTTAAGAACAACTTAACATTTTATATCGATCGGATCAATCTTAAAAGAGGAATTTACAATTCGAAGATAACAGATAAAAACGAATAAATAAGGGAAATTAATTTTAAATACCTTTTGCTCCGTGCACAGTGACAGCTTTGGTACGAATGACCCCCCTTAAAGAGACGCTAATACCCATCTTTCTTTTTAAATGTTGACTAAATTGCCCCTTGATTGCATATTAAACGCCTCTTAATATTTTAATCTACTTACATCATGCAATATTTCGTGTTTTACAACACTCGATATTCACAATAGGTTGGTTTATTAACAGTGCAATCCGACAAAAATTCAGAAATTTTAATTTTAGTTTTTAATAATGAATAAAAATCCTACTTTTAATTTATGAAACCGATTG
>CAMPJM010000471.1 GCA_946886805.1 uncultured Flammeovirgaceae bacterium
TGAGAGATTTTATTTTCCATTAATTCTATTTTGATCTTTTAACCACTCAATTGTTCTACTTATCCCTTCTTCTATTGGTGTAATTTCATAGCCTAGTTCTTCTATTGCTTTTCCACTGTCTAAACTCCAGTCATATTCGTATTTCTTAATCCAGGCGGGAGTAAGCAAAGGTGGTTTTCCTGTTATAGATTTTTTTATCATTTGCATGTGCCCAAAAGCTTGCATAGCTGGGACAGGCACTTTTATCAGTTTGTGGGTTTTACCTGATGCCTTTTTAATGATGTCAAAAAGCTGATTATAACTCACATTTTCGCCACCTAATATATACCTTCTTCCGGGATTTGCTTTATATAGTGCCTGAATATGTCCCTCAATCACATCTTTAATGTATGCATAAGAGCCGGTTCTGCTGCCATCCCCCGGGATTAGCCGCCATTTTCCCTTGATGTATTGTTCAATAAGTTTGGTCACTGCATTGCTGTCACTCATTAAACCCGGTCCGTACACTCTGGATGGATATACCACCACTGTGTCCAGGCCTTTTAGCAGATAGGCATAAATGAGATTCTCTGATATCGATTTTGAACTTTCATACTCATTAAAAAAATCTATTTTTCTCAAACTTTCCTCGGTACTCGCTTTTTCATAAGACGGCCCGATAACTCCTGCTGTAGAAGTATAGACAAGCTTTTTTACGCCTAACTTCAAAGCTGTTTCCAGTACATTTTTTGTGCCTTCGACATTTACCTTAAAATAAATCCCCGGGTCCTTTGCCCAAACTCTTGCATAGGCGGCTAGGTGAAAAACAGCCTCGCAATTTTCCATTCCATTTTTCAGGCTTTCATTATCTAAAATATTACCCTCAAAAAATTTAATATTTGGATGTTCAATTAAAGATTGCTTTTTAGCATCCCGAATGAGTGCATGAACAATATGTCCGCTCCTGGTTAACGCTTTAGTTAACTCTGCGCCTATATATCCTGTTGCTCCTGTTATAAAAATGCTCATTTTTTAACCTGCTTTTTGTATTTCATCTCCGGATGATGGTGTAATGCGACAAAATCATTTGATAAGGCCATGACCAAATGAATGAAAAATGATGCCCAAATATTGCCAGTTTCAATAGTAATGAGACACATCAATACACCCACCGGTATCGAGCCAAATGTTTCTTTTATTCCTTTGTGAAGGTGAACTAAAACATAAATTGCTGTGCTTAGAGCAATGGATTTTGCCAGCCCAAGAATCGGTAATATTCCTAAGAATAAAACTCCTCTGAAGAGGTACTCGTAAGCCAATAAATATATAAGCCATCCTGAGCAATTAATAAGGATAGTGCTATTGCTCCATGTAGAAATCTTTAATTGAGGATATTGTTTTAAGTTTTCAGGATTTCCGGCGATTAAAATATTTAGAGGGACTATAATTAAGGAAGTGCCTAAAACGCAGTAGACTGTTTTTAAACCCAGACCTTCCGCGAAGCCAAATTCGAATGGAGACGTCGAAAAAGTAAGCATAATCATTGAAAATGGAAGTAAACCCAAAAGGGAAAAACCAGCAATTTTTTCAAAGCAATATTTATTCAGTGGATTATTTTGAAAGCTTAGGGATTTGCTAAAGAGCGTGAAAGCTTTTTCAGAAAAGGCAATAAAATAATAAGTAGAATAAGCTATTGTGGCAATGAATAATAGTATTATGAATTCATGATCTGATTCCTTTACAATTTCTATTGAATCCATAAATAACCTTTTGTAAACATAAAACTATTTTTATTTGTTGATTCTAAGGAGATTATCGGTTAATTGTTTTAGAACTTCAGTTGTTCACAATTAAAACGGGAGTAAAAAGCGTAGTTTTAACATTTAAATATAATATCCTCACTTTTGTAGTTGATAATTCACAAACATTTTGAGTATTTAAGAAATATAAGAAGCATAATCTTGGGGTAAGGTAAAAATGTTGTAAATTACACAATATTACTGTTTTTAAGATAAGTAGCCTTATATTTTCTTAGAATCACGAATGGGCGAGTGGTTAATAGTTAAATATCAATTTATCGGGAATATTCATTTGAAGCTGTTCTGAATACATATTTCTTGTAACTTTTTATTTTAATAAAGGCTTTTAAAGGCTGTCCCCTTTTCTAAATCAGAAGTTCTCTATCAGAGAAAACCAGTAATCCAGATTTATTGATAACAAAGCCTTTTCCGGTGGCGGTCAGTAATAAACCCAAATACTGACGTCAGAAGTATAATAAGGAATTTATATTAGGAAGCTTATAAAATGCAAAAATGTACTTTATGCGAGGGCAGTTATCTAAAAGAAATAGTTTTAGAAAGAGATCCGAGGCGCTATTTTCTTTGCAAGGAGTGTTTTTTGATTTTTGCGCATTCCGATTTTCATCTTAACAAGGAGGAAGAAAAATCAAGATATTCGAATCATCAAAATAGAATAGATCAAGCGGGTTATGTGAAGTTTCTAAATAGGGCTATTTTCCCTTCTCTGGACTTTATAAGTTCAGGAATGATTGGTTTGGACTATGGTTGCGGCCCTTCACCAACTTTATCGAAGCTTTTGCTGAAAGAAGGTATAGAGTGCTTCGACTATGATCCCATTTTTGGATTTGATCACCCTTTGGATGACTATGATTTTATTTTTGCAACAGAGTGTTTTGAGCATTTTTTTTTACCTAAAGAGGATCTTCAAAAGATAAATTCATTGTTAAAGCCGCACGGGTTTCTCAGTATCATGACTGAGCGTTGGGTAACAGAGGAAGGATTTAAAGATTGGTATTACAAAAATGACCCCACTCATGTGAGCTTTTTTCATGAAAATACCTTTCACTATATTTCAAAGGAGCTAAATTTTGATATTGTATATCAGGATGAAAATAGAGTAGTAATACTGAAAAGGAATAATATAAATCAGGAAGGCCATATGAATGGGCATTTCCGATTTAGTGACAAGAGCAGCAATATCTAAGGCCATTTGACCTGCTGGCGAGACATACAATATAAAGGGAAAGAACCCTGAGCAAAAACAAACTCAATTTATTTTAAAATTATTAGTTATGAATTTAATACATGAATCAATGGAACAGGAGAAGACCGATTTAGCAGATAAAGCGATTAAAGTGCTTTTGACAGGTGCGGAAAGCAATCGAAATGTTTCTTCCAGGCTATCTGATGCAGGTTATGAAATGGATTTTCTTCCAATGGAACTTCCGTTAAAAGATGCTACTACAAACTTTAGCTTTAGGCATTTGCAACCTGCTATAAAGCATGCGCTGGAAAATGATCATGCATTGGTTATTGCTATTGATAAAGAAAGCAACAAAATAGGGATTGCAGTAAGAAAAAGTAAAAATGATGGTTTTCAATTACTGAGCGTCCATCAAATAGCGGCACTACTTGTGCATTTTTGGCAGATGAACTTTCCTGATGATATATTGACGATAATTAAATCTGTACACGTGACAGAAATGATTGATTTAATGGCTTCTAAAGGCGGTTCTGATTGTAGAAACGTAGTGGTAGAGCCAGGTGCAATGGCCGATAAAATTGCTGCTTTGGTAAAGGAGGGGAAAGAAAACGTGATTGGTTTTACTGAAAATCAGGAATTCTTTAACGCTGCGGCGGATTTTACTGCTATCGTAGAAGATATTATAAAATTTGAGGAAGAACTAAGGACAAAAGACAATACCCTCTTTGATGAAATCAATAACCTGTACAAAGAATATGGCTTTTTTAAAGAAAAGACTTTTGTAGTAGAGCTTACGACACAATCACAAAAAGATCATGTGCAACACATTATGAGTGAATGCAGAAAAAAAACTTCTTCTATTCATGATCGACTGACTTTTACTAACATCATAGATTTTAAGAAAGGAAAGGCTAAAAATTGCATGACCAACAAGGAAACTCCCTTGGATTATCCTGCTATCAATATGTTGCAAATAAAACTTTCAGATGGGGCGTCTTTCACTATTGTACCTCAGGAAAACCAGGTTTATTACTATTTTTCAATGAAAGGGAATATAACCGGGAAAGAAATTTACAATGAGGTAAACAAGGAATTTGATGTGCGGATTTTCAAACTTATGGAAATAATAAACAAGCTTTAGTTTTTTAACTTAATACTAACTCCAAAAGGATAGAAGAGAAATTAATACGACTCTTTTATCCTTTTTTTGTGCGTGCTAGCCAACATTGTCAACCGTAAAAGAAATTTTCGCATTGACTCCAAAAGAAACTATCTTG
>CAMPJM010000472.1 GCA_946886805.1 uncultured Flammeovirgaceae bacterium
ATATAAAAAATAAATAGCAAATGATTCAAATTAAAAGGATAAACCCCCTCGGTATTTTAGTGCCATTACTTATGTTCCTTACTGTTTCCTGCGGAAGCCCTGACCAGTCAGAAAAAGTAGAAGTGGAACCTATAGTTGCAGAGGTGATTATCTACGGAGGAACCTCAGCGGCTGTAACAGCTGCCGTCCAGGCAAAAAAAATGGGGAAATCTGTGATAATTGTTTCGCCTGACAAGCATTTGGGCGGGCTTTCATCGGGGGGCTTAGGTTATACGGATACTGGCAACAAAGAAGTTATCGGAGGTTTGTCCCGGGACTTTTACCATAGGATTTATTTACATTATCAGCAGCCCGAATCCTGGAAATGGCAGCAAAAATCGGAGTACGGTAATCAAGGTCAGGGTACGCCAGCCATAGATGGAGATTCCAGAACCATGTGGATTTTTGAACCACATGCGGCAGAAGCTGTGTTTGAAGATTACATTGCCGAAAATGAAATTGAAGTTTATAGAAATGAATGGCTGAACAGGGAAAATGGTGTTGAAATGGATTCGGGAAAAATCATTTCCATAGAAACATTGAGCGGAAAAGTTTTTAAAGGTAAAATGTTTATCGACGCCACTTATGAAGGAGATCTAATGGCTGCGGCCGGGGTGAGTTATCATGTGGGAAGGGAAGCAAATGATGTTTATAATGAAAACTGGAACGGTGTTCAAGCTGGAATATTTCATCATAACCACTATTTTCAGAAAGACATAAGCCCCTATTTGGTACCGGGAGATTCCACAAGCGGCTTGCTTCCTCATATTTCCGCAGAGGATCCAGGAAAAAATGGCGAAGGTGATAAAAAGATTCAGGCTTATAATTTCAGAATGACCCTGAGCAACCATCCCAAAAACAGGGTTCCCTTTCCCAAACCTGAAGGGTATGATCCAGGAAAATATGCTTTACTTGCCAGGATCTACGAAGCTGGTTGGGATGAAACCTTCAATAAGTTCGATCCAATTCCAAACAGAAAAACAGATACCAACAATCACGGCCCTTTCAGCACAGATTTCATCGGCATGAACTATGACTACCCAGATGCAACCTACGAAAGGAGAGCGGAAATTATCAAGGCACATGAGCATTACCAAAAGGGACTCATGTATTTTCTGGCAAATGATCCACAGGTACCTGCTGAAGTAAGGGAGCAAATGAGCCAATGGGGGCTTGCAAAAGATGAATTTACTGACAATGGAAACTGGCCGCACCAGATTTATGTTCGCGAAGCCAGGAGAATGTTAGGGGATTATGTGATGACGGAACATGAAGTTCTGGGAAAAAAGGAAGTTCCTAAACCTGTGGGTATGGGTTCTTATACGCTGGACTCACACAACACGCAACGCTATGTAAAGCTTGACGGATACGTTCAAAATGAGGGCGATATTGGTGTACACGCACCGGAGCCCTACAGCGTGTCTTACAATGCTTTGGTTCCCAAAGCTTCTGAATGCCGGAACCTGCTTGTCCCCGTTTGCATTTCAAGCTCTCATATTGCCTTTGGGTCTATACGAATGGAACCGGTTTTTATGATCCTGGGGCAATCTGCCGCTACTGCTGCCGTGATAGCGATAGAGGACGAGGTAAGTGTGCAGGATGTGGATTATGCAAAGTTAAAAAAGCAATTGCTTCAGGACAAGCAGCGGCTTACTTTAAAGGGGGAACAGGAACTTGCACCAGGTAATGTCCCGAACTAAAAAAAAGCACGGAAATTCCCGATTAAAAAACCAAAATAAATTAAGGCGAAAAAAGTTTTAGAGAATAAAAAAATAAGCAAAGGTCAATATATCAATTTGAGTCTACTTCAAGCAGGAATTGGCTTGTTATTGATTGTGTTAAACTATAAAACATGGAAAGAAGAAAGGTATTTAAATACCTGGCAGTTTCAGTTGCTGGCTTGGCCACTGTGCCGTTTTGGGTAAATTCGTGGACGGCTGAAAAACTGCCTGCTGTTAGTCTGGTGGTGAACGACGCCCAGAAGCAAAACTTGGCTGCGCTTGTGGGAGCCATTATTCCCGAAACAGATACGCCGGGGGCAAGGGAACTCGGGGTAGATCAATTTGTCCTTACAATGGTGGAAGATTGTGTCGAAAAGGAAAAGCAGCAAGCTTTTTTTGCCGGCCTCGATAAGTTGGAAACAAAGGCAGATACGCTTAAGGGCAAATCATTTGTTCAGGCCTCAGACGTGGAGCGGCTCGAAATATTGCAGCAGGTCGATAACGTTATATTGCCTGGGGACGGGGAGGTATTTGATATTGCACTATTCATAAAAGACCTCACTATTATGGGCTATATGAATTCAGAATACGTGATGAAAAATATCCTGAATTATGAATTGGTACCATCTAGGTTTAACGGCAACTATCCGGTTGCAAAAGTATAATCATCAAAAAAATAAAATGGCTAAAGGGAATAAAAAGGGCATCGGGGAAAGAAATTTTGATGCAATAGTAATAGGATCTGGAATCAGTGGTGGGTGGGCAGCTAAGGAGCTGACCGAAAGGGGATTACGAACCCTCGTACTCGAACGTGGGAGGGATGTAAAGCATGTGGTGGATTACCCTACTACAAATCTCAATCCCTGGGAATTGGAACATCGTGGTAGGGTGCCACTTGAAATCACAGACGAAAATCCAATAGTAAGCCGATGTTATGCTTTCAAGGAAGATACGGCACATTTTTTTGACAAGGACAAAAACCACCCCTATGGACAACAAAAGCCATTCGACTGGATAAAGGGCTACCAGGTCGGCGGGAAATCTTTAACCTGGGCAAGGCAGGTGCAACGTTGGAGCGATTTTGACTTTGAAGGACCAGCCCGTGACGGATTTGCAGTAGACTGGCCCATCCGTTATAAAGACCTTGCGCCTTGGTACAGCTATGTGGAAAAGTTTGCGGGCATTTCAGGTAATAAAGATGGACTCGATGTATTGCCCGACGGGGAGTTTTTGCCACCTTATGAACTAACAAAGGTCGAAAAACATTTTAAGGAACAGCTTGCTAATCACTATAGCGACAGGCATTTAATCATAGCCCGTTGTGCTCATATCTCTGAACCCCAGCCCGTGCATTATGAACAGGGAAGAGTGCAATGCCAAAACAGGGTGCTATGCCAGAGAGGTTGCCCCTACGGCGGATATTTTAGTAGTAATGCCAGCACCTTACCCTGGGCAGCTAAAACAGGAAACCTGACACTGCGGGCAGATGCTGTCGTAGAATCATTGATTTATGACGAGGAAAAAGGAAAAGTAACGGGTGTGCGTGTTATCGATGCTCATTCGCAGGAGGTTACCGAGTATTTTGCCAATATTTTCTTTGTGAACGCTTCTGCTGCCAATACCAATCTTATCTTATTAAATTCCACCTCCACTAGGTTTCCCAACGGTTTGGGTAATGACAATGGCCTTATGGGCAAATATTTTGCCTTTCATAATTATAGGGCGCGTATCCAGGCTGAATACAACGGCTACCTAGATTTTACAACCGATGGAAGAAGACCTACAGGAGGATATATTCCCAGATTCCGGAATGTTTATAGACAAGAAACGAAATTTTTACGGGGTTATGCTGCTGCATTAAGCGCTTTTCGGGGCGTTGATACAAACCAGGAAGGCTGGGGCCACGCATTGAAGGAAAACCTCCATAAAAGAGAGCTGGGAAAATGGCAGGTAAGCAGCCATATGATGGGAGAAACAATTCCCAAAGAAACCAATTTTATAAGCCTTGACAACAATCAAACTGATGCCTGGGGAATTCCTTTACTAAATTTTTCTGTGGATTATGACAGTAATGATGAAATGATGATCGCGGATTATTTTGAGCAGATCTCCGATATGTTGGAGAAAACCGGATTTACAAACATCAGAACGATTGATACAAAACAGGCTCCTGGGTTGGATATACATGAAATGGGTGGCGTTCGAATGGGAGAAGATCCGGCTACTTCCCTGCTCAATGAATGGAACCAGCTCCATACCTGTAAAAATGTATTTGTAACGGATGGCGCCTGTATGACATCAACGGGTACGCAAAATCCTTCCCTGACCTATATGGCCTTAACTGCTCGGGCAGCGGATTTTGCTGCTAAGGAACTGAAGAAAGGGAATCTTTAATTGAAAATAAAAATAGTCATCATGGATGATGCTGAGGGTTAATCCCATCAACCCATCAACCAATGGAAGGTATGTTGCTTGAATTGGCACGAGCGGACG
>CAMPJM010000473.1 GCA_946886805.1 uncultured Flammeovirgaceae bacterium
AAACTGTGCACTCCTATTTACCATTTTCTGTGCATTGTTACTTACTGGTTACAACTAATTAAAGCGTCAATTTTTGCTTTTATATTTTGATCAGATTGATATGCTAATAATATCTGCTCATATTTCTGAGGTTCAAGGCCTTCCTCTTGAATGGCTTCTATCATTTCTCCTTGAACATCTGTTTGAATTTTTATCAATTGTGCCGCAGCCTTATCAAATTTTTGAAGATCTTCGGGACTAGCATCTAACTCCTCGGTTTGCTGATTTTGCTGAGCCGTCATGATCTCGTTAAACTTATTGATATCCAGGTTTTCGTTTTCTATTGCCTGAATCATCTTTTGCTCTGTCTCTTGTTGAATTACTACTACTTTTCCAGCAGCACTTGCAAATTTCTCCAATTCAGCATCATCGAAATCTGTCTTAACCTCTTGCTGTTGCAAAGGAACAGGGTCTTGTTGCGCCATTGCACCAAAGCCGAGTATGAAGCAAAGAAAAAAAACAAGTAAGGAATATTTGAGATTTTTTTGGGTTCCTTTTTTTGATCGTAACATAATAATAAGGGTTAATTTGAAAAAATGGTTAATTATTTAAAACAGGGAGAACGGAAAAAAAATATTTATTGTGTGATTGAAATTTTGAACCAAATGAACTAACTATTATCGGATCAATTAACTTCAGGTTTTTAGAAAAGTTTAAGTTTCTTTTCTTTCATCAATTGTTCTTTGGCCCTCTGAGTGAGGCTATCAATAGAATAAATCCCAAAAATGCTGCTATGGAAAATCCGACCAAACTTATGTAAGGGATTCCACCGGGAGTACTCAGGTTTTTCTCCAGTGGGGCAGTTGAGACAATCGCCGAGGCTATTAAAAGTGCGCTAATAATGAGCGCCATCATTATCCTAAAAGCGGTGAAGTTAATTGTTTGAAGTAATTGCTTATGTCCCTGATGCTCAATTTGAATCTTAAGTTGGCCTTTTTTCAGCTTTTGAAGCAAATAATTAAATTCAACGGGAAAAGTATTGAAGAAAGTGTAAATGTTTAAAAAGGAATAGTAAAACTCCAAGCCTATATTTTCGAAGGAAAATTGTTCTTTTAAGATCTTTTTACCGTAGGGTTTAACAAATTCGAAAGTTTTAAATCCCGGGTGGATCACTTTTCCTATCCCTTCGAGTATTACGAGCGCTCTTAATATTAAAAAGGCACTGGAGGGGATTTTTAGATGATAGTTATAAATTATTTTTTGAAGCTCCCTGGAAAAATCTGCAATGTTCATTTCCGCTACATCCAGCGAAGCAAATTCTTCAATAAGTTCATTGAGGTCATATTCAAAGGCTTTCATGTCGGCAATATCATCCTCCATGGCCAGTCTTTTTAAATTGATGGCCATAGATTTGGGATCTTGTTGGGCCATACTTAAAAGAATTCCGGAGAAAGCATATTTGTCTCTTTTCATTAGCCTTCCCACTATGCCAAAATCTATCAGGCAAATAACCCCATCCTTCCTTACCAAAACATTTCCCGGATGAGGATCAGCGTGGAAAAAGCCATATTCAAAGAACTGAGTCAGGTAAATATCCATTCCTTTTTCAGCCGTGTCTCTTGGATCGATACCCCAGGCCCTTTGTTGCCGTACATCCGTTATTTTACAGCCATCGATATATTCCAAAATTAAAATTTTCTCCGTAGTCAGGCTTTTGTAGACCCTTGGAATATAAAGGTTTGGATAGTTTTCATAGACCGTTCTGAACTGCTCTAAATTTCGCGATTCATTAAAATAGTTTAGCTCCTTGCGCATTACCTTTTCAAAAGTGTCAACTATATCCATTGTGTTGGTAATGCCTTGCTTTTTGAAGTAATTATCTGTCAGTTTTGCCAGCTCTTTTAATATTACCAAATCGGTTTCTACCACCTCTTTTACCCCAGGTCGTTGCACTTTTATTACTACATCTTCTCCGGTATGCAGTTGGGCTTTGTACACCTGACCTATTGAGGCAGAACCTATGGGAGTCTCGTCGAAATCGCTAAACAATTCTTCTAGTAATTGCCCGGTTTCTCCTTCTATTATTTTTTTTGCCTTGGAAAATTTAAAAGGAGGTACTTCATTTTGTAGCTTTTCTAGCTCTATAATTAAGGCTTCAGGTAAAATGTCAGGCCTGTTGCTGAGTACCTGTGCCAGTTTTACAAAACTAGGCCCTAAATCTTCGGCTGCCAGCCTTAACCTTTCATAGCGGCTAAATTCAAGCCTTGGCCTATCTTGGCGAGACCATTTTAAATGCATATTTGACGGCACCAATTTATGAAGGGGAGTGGAAGATACAATGTCCTCAAAACCATATTTAAGAAGTATTTGAATGACTTCTCTTATCCGGTTTATGTTTTTGATTGTTTGGTTAAAAAGCATTGAAATTATAAATTAGAAATTATAGATTATAAATTATGAAATAGAGCTTTTTCATTTATAATTCAACATTAAACATTCTAACGCCGTGTTAAAAAGTTGCTTCAAAATTGGCATCAGAAATCTAAGAAAGCATTTAGCGTTTTCAAGATAGATAGATCCTGAAGGTTTATCAAGAGAACATAAGCAGGATATTGATGTAAAGACTGAGCTGCAGTTAAGGCTTTTCTTTTTTATTCATTATCGCTTAACTTGCTTTTGTTTACTGGTGGAGTTTTTTTAGTACTGGTAATATCTACGTCATCTTGTGCTTCCTTAGTGGCGCCAGGATCAGGTGTTGAGACAAAAGCATGTGGATCTGCCTCAGGGGTTTTCATTTTATCTATACGGATTTCCAGGGCCTCGACTCTTCTCTTAAGTGCCTCCATTTCTTTTGAGGTAGCAAAATTAAATTTATCCATCACCTCTTCTGAAATTTTCCTGAACTGTGATTCCAGTTCTCCTCGTTTAGATTCTGTTTTTTCCATCACATCATCTACAATTTTTTTACCTTCTTCTTTCGAGAGCTTTTGGTTAGAAACCAGTTCATCGATGTTTTTTTGCAACCGTTCCTTTGTAATTGAAACAAGTCCGATGCCTGTGTATATAAATTTTTTGAAAAGCGATTCCATGAGTTGTGTTTTTAGAATTGAAATTTTATAATGTTGTACCTCAATCTTTACGGAAAATCTTCTGCTGTGTTATATCGACACGATAGTTAGGGAAATCGCTTTTAAGCTAAATCTATCTGCTCTCCATCTCTTCAAAAGTCTTGATGACAAAAAGCTGGTTTTTGACATCCTGAGAATTAATTTTTGGCCCTGCCAAACACACAAATCAGGATGACGATATAAATTGCTGCAAATCAGTAATTTACGTAAAAACTTCATCGGTAGTAATAATGGAATAAATTCCATTATTACAAAATCGTTCGTGCCGATGGCACTCCATTTTCTCACCTGCCAAATGCCGTAGGCATGGACGATGCTGTTACCTTAGATTTCAATCTAAGGTACAGAAAGGTTAGAAGCTTTACGCTGAAATCAGCAATTTACGTAAATACGTCATCGGTAGGCACAGCTTGCCCCGTACTTTGGATACGGGGAAGGATCTTGGTTCGTTTCGATCTGAGCTAATGTAAGAGCTTCGTAAAAAATCCTAAAAATGCTGCTGCTCGTAAGCGGAGCCTTTATAAGAAAGGGCAACAGCATCTGGGATATTCCAAGATGCTTCCCCGCAACAAGTGCGGGGCAAGCCCTCTCAGCATGACAAGTCGAAGATCTTGCGGTTTTTTGCCATGCTGGGGAACGGCCTGATAGTATTCATCGAAAAAATTTCAACTATTGATTGTTTTTTGCTTTCAGTTTGGAAAAAGCTCAACACTCAAGTTTAAAAGCGATTTGCCTGACACGATAGTAGCCTTTTTGGTAATTATATAATTTCTTTTCATGGTCCCAAAAAATACCACCACTTTTCCCATGGTTGTGTGGCACAACAACCATCTACTAAACTTAATTTGTATGGTAGGGCAAGTTTAGTCCCAACTGTATGTGTCCGGGATTTCCGGCGAACAAAGCCACTCTTAAATATAGTTCTACATTGTGTGAAATAACAAATTGTAAACAAAGCAGGTTAAGCCAAGAAAATTTATCAAATAAGCAGTCAAATTTATATCTTACACCATTATGAAATTACAAAAGGTTTTTGGTTCCATATTAACTTTATTAGGAGTGTCAATGCTCATTTTTTCGGGTTATGCTTTTTTGCAAAACGGAACTGCTGTTTTTGGTATGTCAATTTCCCAATGGGAGGCGGC
>CAMPJM010000474.1 GCA_946886805.1 uncultured Flammeovirgaceae bacterium
GTGGGTGGACCAACGGGTTCGGATTTTGTTACGATTTCGTCAGTTTCTTCAACTAATTGCTGCTTGCGATCAGCCTTATCTAAATTTTGTTCAGGGTAATGAGCTTGCTTGTTTATGGCCTGTTTTTCATGTTTTACAGCGTAAATAGGTTCTGTAAAAAAGTATGGTAGAAAAGCTGTATTTTCTTCTTGCATCAATTGTTGGATTTATTGCTGATTAATTCGAGGTTTCGCTATTCTAATTTTCAATTTTAAAAATTGATTTAAGTTCTGTGGCCTCTTCCGGTTTCATCCGCTTAGCCAGCACAAGTCTCAATTGCCTTCTCCTTAAAGCACTTTCAAACAACTCTTGTTCCTCCACTGTTTCTGTTATTACTTCCGGCACAGCTCTGGGGTCTCCAGACTCATTCACAGCTACAAAGGTGAAAAACGCACGATTACTTTCAAATTTTTTGCCGGATGGTATATCCTCAGCAGATACTTCTATATGTACTTCCATGGACGAATTAAATGCGCGGGTTACCTGTGCTTTTAAGGTTACCACATTCCCCAATTGAATTGGTTTTCGAAAAGATACATTGTCAACTGAAGCAGTGACCACCATACTATTGGAATGCTTTTGGGCAGCAATAGCTGATACTATATCCATCCAATGCATAAGTTTACCACCCATTAAATTGTTAAGCGTATTGGTGTCGTTTGGTAGCACCATTTCAGTCATAATTACAGCTGACTCACGGGCAAATTTCTTGCTTTTTTGCATTCTTATATTTTAAAAGAATTTCGATTTTTTCATGAATGTTTTGGGCTGGATGTAACAATTATGAATCCCAGCCTTCTTTTCCCAATAGTGGAACGAAGCTGAAATTGTCAAATTCTTCCTTCACCAATTTATTTCCTTCCTTTTTAGTAATTCGGATCATTTTTTGGAGCTTGTCGTCCCCCACGGGAATAACCAGCATGCCGTTCTCTTTTAACTGTTCTATAAGTGATTTTGGTACAGAAGGAGCACCTGCTGTTACAATAATCTTATCGAAAGGTGCAAATGCAGGAAGACCTTTTGATCCATCGCCACAGAAAAATTTGGGATAGTAGCCCATTTTTGGTAGAAATTCCTTGGTTTTTTCAAAGAGGTTTTTGTTATACTCGATAGTAAAAACTTTTGCTCCCATTTCTATCAGCACACAGGCCTGATAACCCGATCCCGTTCCTATTTCAAGGACCGCGTCCTCAGGTTTTATTTCCAATAATTCTGTTTGGAAAGCTACCGTATAGGGCTGGGAAATTGTTTGCTTTTCTCCAATTGGAAAGGCTTTGTCTTGATATGCATGCTCCACAAAAGCCTTTTCGAAAAAGTAATGCCTGGGTACATTGCCTATTGCTTTAAGCACCCTTTCGTCTTTTATTCCTTTCCCCTTTACCAACCTTACCAGGCTTTTTCGCATTCCTTTGTGCCTGTAACTATCTTCCAGCATTCCTCTTTACTTTTTTATTTTTCCGGACTATTGAAGGTGAGTTTTACTTGAATCAGATAAACTAAAACCTTTTTTTCTTGTCTTTGAACCAGTATGCGAATATAATTATTTATTAAGAGAATATGGTCTAAAGAGGGGAAGGTATTGTAAACTTCTTTCGCAAGAAATTAAGGTGATGGTCATGTATCTTCACAGATGGCCCTATGGAGGTTATTCGGCCAAAACGCGACAGTGGTCTCAATTAACCACTCATCCGTCCGACCGCTCATTTCTGCGATCGCCAGCATAATTAGAGTATACTTCTTCTTCAATAATACACGGTCGGACGAATATTGCGTACCAATGACTGCCTCCGTCCAAAATTACCAAACCAACATCTATACCCACTGCTGTAACGTCCTTCTTCCTTTAGAAGGATAAGAGGATGAGGTGTTTTGATAGACTGTTGACTGTAGATGCTAGACAAGAGACTTTAGACTTTGGACAAAGCCGACCTCTGCACCCAAGGTCTGTGAGGACACAAGACGGTGGCGTGTTCCTCTTAGACTTCCGAAGTTTTGTCTCCATACCGCAGGTGTTTTCTGATGGATGGGTGCCAAAAAAATAATATGAAGCAATAATGTACTAAACTTCGGAAGTCTTTATTTTCCGGTCCAAGGTCTCTAAAAAGTGGTCTGTGGGGGCACAAGGCCACGGCGGCAGCCGCATTGTGAGTCTATTGAGCTAGGTGAAAAAAAAAGATTTTTAATGTATGCATTAATTACTGCCCCCTCTCAGACTTACCAAACCAACATCTATACCCACTGCTGTAACGTCCTTCTTCCTTTAGAAGGATAAGAGGATGAGGTGTTTTGCTTAGACTGTAGATGTTAGACTTTAGAAAAGAGACAGCCAAAACCAGTATTTTTTTAATGTACCGGTACCCAAAACGCGACAGTGGTCTCAATTAACCACTCATCCGTCCGACCGCTCATTTCTGCGATCGCCAGCATAATTAGAGTATACTTCTTCTTCAATAATACACGGTCGGACGAATATTGCGTACCAATTAACGCCTCCGTCCAAATTTACCAAACCAACATCTATACCCACTGCTGTAACGTCCTTCTTCCTTTAGGAGGATAGAGCCTGCCCCGCCGAATGACGGGGGAGGATGAGGTGCTTAGCTAGGCTGTCGAGGTTTGAGAAGAGACAACCAAGGTGCCAATTTTGATTTCTGTTTATTTTTTATACTTTTATGACCCTTATGGTCAATACTTTATTCCTCTGTTTCTCAACACTCACCCTCGTTTTTTTATTCGGGTGCAATCCTCAACCGCAAGGAGAGCAGTTGGCGAAACAATATTGCGGTAGCTGCCATGCTTTTCCCGATCCATCTCTCTTAGATAAAGCTACCTGGAAAGAATCGGTATTACCTGAAATGGCCTTTCGGATGGGTTTAAATTCTGAGCGGCTTTTTAAGATCCCTTATCAGGATCTGGATGCGGTTTTGACTACTTTGCCAGCTTCTCCTCTTGTTACAGAAGAAGAGTATAAATTAATCGAAGCTTACTTTATTAAAAATGCTCCTGATTCTTTGGCAACGCCTGAGAAATATCAACGCGGTGCGATAGCCCAGTTCTCCTTTATAAGCAAAAGTCTACCCTTTTATGATAAACCATTTGTAACAGCCTTGACAATTGATACTGCGGGAAAAAGGATCTATATGGGCGACAGGTTTTCTGTCTTGTATCAATTAGATCTTAATTTTAATTTGAAGGAGTACACGCAACTTAAAAGCCCGCCCTCAAAAATACTGATAGAAAATGATACGACCATCCTTGTTTCATTGATAGGAAACATGTCTCCAAATGAACAGAAAGGAGGGGCTTTGGTGGAGATCAATACAAAATTCACACAAGGAACGGGTCTTATAGATTCCCTGCAGCGACCTTCGCATTTTGAAAAAGCCGATTTCAATGGAGATAGGGTAGATGATGTTGTGGTTTGTGCCTTTGGAAATTACACAGGCGGACTGCTTGTATACGAAAGAAGAGGGGCAAAATTTATTAAACATATTATAAGCTCCACACCTGGAGCAAGACGAGTAGTTTTAAAAGATGTAGACGAAGATGGTTTACAGGATATACTTGTTTTGATGACTCAGGGCAATGAACGCATTTCGCTCTTTTTGAATAAGGGAAATTTTACTTTTGAAGAAAAGGTGCTGCTTCAATTTCCTCCGGTTTATGGGTCCAGTTATTTTGATATAGCAGATTTTAATAACGATGGTCAATTTGATATTTTATATACTAATGGGGACAATGCGGATTATTCCCTCATTCTTAAACCTTATCACAGTGTTAAGATTTTTTTAAATAGTGGGGATCTTAAATTTAAGGAATATTGGTCCTATCCAATGTACGGTGCCTCTCAAGCGCTTGCTAGAGATTTTGACAAGGATGGGGACTTGGACATAGCAGCTATTTCCTTTTTCCCGGATTTTGAAAATTCGCCCGAGGAAAGTTTTATGTATTTCGAAAATCAAGGCGATAATTCCTTTGTGAGCCAACTATCGAAAAAGGCAACCGTTGGCAGGTGGATGGTAATGGAAGCTGGTGATTATGATCAGGATGGAGATTGCGATATTTTTTTAGGTGCCCATAATTTACAGATGAAAGAACATCTGGAGGTCGAAGGGGATAATAACCCAGTTGCAATTCTTGTTTTGAAAAACAATTTAAAATAACGGATATCTGTTTTAAATCTTCAATTTATACCTATCGTGTTT
>CAMPJM010000475.1 GCA_946886805.1 uncultured Flammeovirgaceae bacterium
TAACTTAGGTAACCCTTCAATAGAAAACCAGTGTATTTGATCCTGAATTTCGGTGTCCGGTTGAAATTTTTCCATGTCAACTAAGACAACATAAGCAATGGCAAAGATCCTCTTTTCTGACTCCCAGGTGACTTTATTAAAAACCTGCATCTGTTCCAAAAACGCATCCACCAATCCTGTATGTGTAAAAACAATATCTTTTGCCTTTTTTTCCAGGTCATCGTCATCTTTTACAAATTCATGTATAATACTCCACCTGCTGTCAACAGAAGAAAATTTATTGTTCTTTAGTAAAATATTAAAATTATGGCCATCGAAACCTAAAATGATACAATCTACCGTCAATAATAAATTTGCTTCCTCCTGATTCTTGTTCATAATATTTATTAAATTTTAACGCTGCCTACCTTATATACAGGTTAAATCCTTCCTCCACCCAACGAAAGCGTTGATAAATATCGAATAATAGCCCTGACTATGGTATAACTAATTCCTGGAAGTATTGCCACCTATAGTTTGAACCTACTTTTCCTTGGTGCTTACCTCCCGAATATTTTCCTGATGAACAATAATCAAAGCCCTTTGCTTTTCAAGCGTTGAAAAAATCTTTCAAATAAAATAGGTGCAGCACACAAGGAACTTGTATAATAATACGAGCATCAGCCATCATACCTACAAATGAAAGCGACTCGAATTAGAAACGACAGAAAGTTCATGGAAAAGATGAACGGAATCATTTGGGTATGGCTACGAAGCGGATTTAATCTCTTTACAAAGTATAACACAATGAAAAAACAAATTTTGGGTATTTCCATGGTATTCGCAGTACTTATCGGGTGTCAGTCTGTGAATCAAAAGGAAACATTAGTACCGTTGGACATTGACGAACAAATAAAATATGCTACAGTTCAGGCAACAAAGACCCTCCAATTGGTCCCCGGTGATTCTTTATTGCCTCGAAATGTTGAAAATGGAGATAATTCCTGGAATTTTGTTCCCAAAGAAGATTGGACAAGTGGCTTTTGGCCCGGCACTTTATGGTATCTTTATGAATATACCGGTAATGAAAAGTGGAAAGACGAGGCTAACAAGTTTACCGGTTATTTAAAGCCAATGGCCTATACCCCTGCTGATAATCATGATCTCGGATTTATGATTTACAATAGCTTTGGCAATGGCTTTAGGTTGACAGGTGATCCGGAATATAAAAAAGTTTTGCTTTCTGCAGCTGATACACTTTCTACTTTGTACAATCCTAAAGTAGGCACCATTCTTTCCTGGCCGGCTATGGTTGAAAAAATGAACTGGCCCCATAATACCATAATAGACAATATGTTAAACCTTGAACTTCTGTTCTGGGCAAGTAAAAATGGCGGATCAGATTCTTTGTATGACATGGCGAATAGCCATGCAGAAAAGACTATGGAAAATCAATTCCGTCCGGATTTTACAGTTTATCATGTGGTGGTTTATGATAGCATTACAGGCGAAAGAATAAAAAGAGTGACTCATCAAGGTTATTCAGATGAATCTTTATGGGCGAGGGGACAAGCCTGGGCTATCTATGGTTTTACAATGACTTATCGGGAAACCCGGGATGAGAGATATTTAGATTTTGTTCAAAAAGTGGCTGATGTTTACCTGGAAAGACTACCTGAAGATCTGATCCCCTACTGGGATTTTGATGCTCCTAATATCCCTAATGAACCTCGTGATGCTTCTGCTGCCGCCATTACGGCCTCTGCCTTACTCGAACTTTCTACCTATGTGAAAGAGAAAGAAAAAGCAATGGAATACCGCAATCTGGCAACCCGGATGTTGGAAACCTTATCTACGGACGCTTATCAAAGCCGGTCAAAGAATAGCGCATTCCTTTTACATTCTACCGGCCATATGCCTAATAAAAGTGAAGTTGATGCTTCAATCAATTATGCAGATTACTATTACCTGGAAGCATTGGTCAGGTTAAAAAATTTAAGAGAAAAAAATTCCTTAACAGGATTGCGGTAATTGCTGAGTTAAATTTTTACAGGTTAAAGTTTAAAGGATGAATCGAAAGCTAATTACGGCTTCAGTAGTGGCCTCATTGGGAGGTTTATTGTTTGGTTTTGATACAGCAGTTATTTCCGGGGCCGAGCAGTCAGTCAAAGAGGCTTATGATCTTGAAGGCTTCTGGCACGGCTTCACAAATGCAATTGCTCTAATAGGAACCATTTTTGGGGCAATGTTTGCCGGAGGTCCAGGAGATAAATACGGCAGGCGAAATGTTTTAATTGTTCTGGCAGTTTTTTATGCTGTTTCTGCATTGGGTAGTGGCATGGCAGGTTCCTGGCATTCCTTTTTATTTTATCGCTTTTTAGGCGGTCTTGGAGTAGGGGCATCATCGGTGCTGGGACCCATGTATATTTCTGAGATTGCACCAGCAAAAATGCGTGGACGACTTGTTGCGCTATTTCAATTTAATATTGTATTTGGTATATTGGTCGCGTTCTTTTCAAATTATTTGATCAATTTATGGATTTCCTATGAAGCCTGGCGTTGGATGCTTGGAGTAGAATTGATTCCGGCTTTGTTATTTTTTAGCCTGCTATTTTTTATTCCTCAAAGCCCTCGTTGGTTGGTTAAGAAGAAAAGGGACGTGGAGGCTAAGAAAGTGCTGATGGCATTAGGAAATGCTGATCCTGATCAGGAGCTTTTGGAAATAGAAGAATCTTTAATATCCGAAAGGTCAGGAATAAAGGAAAAACTGTTTTCTAAAAAATACACTTTCCCCCTAACTTTGGCAATTCTATTGGCAACCTTCAATCAATTTTCGGGAATTAATGCAATCATGTATTATGCCCCCCGTATTTTCGGAATGACTGGTTTGACTGAAGACGCCGCCCTCTTACAGGTAGTCGCGATAGGATTTACAAATATGGTTTTTACAATTCTGGCCATGTTTATAATAGACAGGTTTGGAAGGAAAACTCTTTTGAAGGTAGGCTCTGTTGGTATGATTGTTTTTCTTTCACTAACAGCAATGGCTTTCTACCAACAAGATTTTGAAGGTTATTCTGTTTTACTCTATTTAATTGGCTTTATTGCAAGTTTTGCCTTTTCTCAAGGGGCGGTAATATGGGTGTTTTTATCAGAGATATTTCCCAATGCAGTTCGCTCTAAGGGCCAATCATTCGGCAGTTTGACACATTGGATTTGGGCGGCTGTTTTGACTTGGGTATTTCCGGTAGTGGCTGAGCTGGAAAATGGCGGAACAATTGCCTTTAGCTTTTTTGCGATTGCCATGGTTCTTCAACTGGTGTTTGTAGTGAAATACCTTCCTGAAACCAAAGGTAAATCCCTGGAAGAATTACAAAAAACGCTTTTGCGATAAAGTTTTTGTAGAAATTCAAAAATTAACTATCATTTTTTACAAAACACAGAATAGGAGACAACCAAAATGTAAACATGATGTAAGAGTAAAAGTCTTGCTATGGGATGGCACCAGTTTACTTTCAGAACCATTTGAATTTATTCACCCGAATTATCATCTCACCTCATGAGGTTAAATAATAAATTTCGATTTTTTTGTCACTGTATTCGTGGTGAGTTGGATTGTGAAAATTAATGTTCTTCCAAGCCTAGGGGATTATGGAAGTAAGGTGTTTGCAAAGTCAGAATAACTCACTTGAAAGGGTGTAGTAATGGTTCAAATTTGTTCGTACTAATTAGCGCCATTGGCCGTGATTAAAATGACCTCTATTACTTTTTCGTATTACTCATACAGTCGTTCATGCCTGTTTGTTCCTGGTTTGTCACGCAGCTACTGTCCAGCTAAAAGAGGATTGGCTAAGTAGTCCAGCTGGTATATGCCGTTCATTCTTTTAGAAATGGGAAGTTTTGTAGCTGTGGTCAAATTGTTTCAGCAGTTTACTATTGATTCATTGTGAGGAATTATGCAATGGTAGATGGAGTATGTTGCCCGACTTAGTCAATTGTATAGAGCGGAACGGATATATTAAATCACCAGTTAGTATCAATCGTTCTATTTTAGCCTTATAATATTTCACGCGCCTGGGTTTATGGATTTTTTTAATTTCAGCTCTTCAATAGGCGGCTACATAATCGTGATTTTTTGGTTGCTTTTCGGTTTTTTTAGCTTTCAAAATATATGCACTTGTTCTTCTTTTATTATCTTACCAATCTTTAGAACATCGGAAAATACACCTTACTTCCCTGGTTCCTTTTAAAAGACGGCTCATACC
>CAMPJM010000476.1 GCA_946886805.1 uncultured Flammeovirgaceae bacterium
GGACAAAATTGATGATGTCCAGATCAAAATTCTACAGCGGAGCGACGCGACCTATTCCAAAGAATGATCACTCGCAAGAATTTTTTTAATCATGTTTAAAATGTCGTCTGTGGCACCCTTTACATTGTTTGAAATATCAATTTTTCCCTCATACTGAGTATGTATAATAAACGTTAGTTGTTTTAAATACTTGATGTCAATAATGAAAACCTCATTTCCTGCCTTTCTTTACCAAGGTTCAGCTACTCTCCATCTGGTGCCCGTTAGAACTGGTTAATGGTCTTTTAATCCGTGCGGCGCCATGATTGCGACCTATCCAGAGCGCTTAAAAAATTACCGATGTAAAATATTGGCGAATGATTAATTTAATACTGCACAAAATAGCGGACAAAATCTGTGGAAAACTTCATGAGAAGAATAATTTGCCGTTTAGCAGTACCTACTCCGAATTTTTGTTCTAGGAGAAAATAAGGTGGTGTTGGTACTAAAAATGTAAAGCATGGTAAATCGCCACACTTTCAGATAAGTGCCAGTACTTTATCAGGCAAAGAGCAGGATGAGCAATGTTGAAACGACCAATATGGTATCATCCGATTTCATGGTCTTATGTTGTTGTAGTAATAAGCAATAAATGAATTTAGATCTTATTACTACCAGCTAAAAGTTTTGCTAGACTTTTGTGCATTTTAAAGCTGTTTTATTGATAAAGGTCAATTTTTTTATTTTTAGGTAGGGTAAAAGCTCTTTTTTGTGTATTCAATAAAAGCAACCCCTACAGGGGGGACAGCAAGCTTTTATCCTGACAGCGGAGTAAAAAAATGACTGCAATGGAAAACACACTGAACAGGTTGAAGCGTTTTTTTGACCCTTTTTTTAAAAGTCAATTGACAGATTGGAGACGGTTGGAAAGATATTTGGCCATTGATAATTTAAAGACAAAGACAATTGTAAAGCATGCAGGTGAGAAGGAGTATTTCCTGCGCTTTATCCTGAAAGAGGCTGCTGTTATGCAGGTAAAACAGGGCACAAGGGAGGTCTGCTTTGACCTGTGCTTTGAAGATGAATTCCTCTCGGATTTTGAATCACTCAATAGGGACAAACCTACCAATATCCAGATACAGACTTTTGAACCCGTGAGGGCACTGTTGGTGAACCGGGCAAATTTGTTCAGGGCTTATCAGGCATCGGACTTTGGGTCGCAATTGCGGAGCGCACTTGCAGAACAACAAAACCAGCGGAACCATAAAAACAATATTGGGTACCTGGGCAGAAACACGGCGGAACGTTACCTTAAACTGTTGAAGGAAAGGCCGGAGGTGCTGCTACGCACGCCCCAACATTATATAGCCTCGTATCTAGGTGTTTCCACCGAAAACCTAAGCCGGATCCGGAAGAAATTGGGAAGGAAATAATCCGGCCATAATAGTTATTGCAATTCCAGCTACACTATAAAAATCACTTAATTATATAGCAAAGTTAGGGCTGTTGCCCCGACACATGGCAAGAGACTACGGCATAAAACCGTTATGCTCCGCTCCACTTTTTATTCCGTTTCCTCTTGCATTTAGTCGCTCCAAATCCCTGGGAGAGCCTCATAATTAAATCAATTTTTCACTTCTAAATGATTACAGTTATGAAAAACCATCCTAAAAAAGATGTTTATCAGATCATCACGGATTTGATCATCGCTAAAATGGAAGAAGGTATTGTTCCATGGAAGAAGCCTTATCATAAATTTGGTCCGGCATCAAATTATGTTACTAAAAAGCCCTACCAGGGGATCAACTATTTTGCTCTTAACTCTCTTGGTCACGACTACCCTTTCTACCTGACCTTCATACAAACCTCTGGTTTAGGCGGGAAAGTGAAAAAAGGTTCCAAATCAATACCAGTTACCTATTGGAATTTCATCTACACTGACAAAGAATCCCAAAAAAGGATCTCTCCGGAGGAAGCAAAAAAGCTGCCTTCTAAACAAGTTTCTAAATCAGCCTTTCTTCGATACTACTCAGTATTTAATATTACAGATGTTGAAGGGATTGATTTTAAATTTCCCGACACAATCGTAAAACCTGAAAATGAAAAGATAGCAGATTGCGAAACTATAATTGCAAGTATGCCATTTCCTCCCAGGATCCAACACCAGGGAAACCAACCGTTTTATTCCCCTCCGATGGATTACGTAAATATGCCAGCAATAGAATTCTTTCAAAATGCTGAAGCCTATCACGCTATATTGTTCCATGAGTTGATCCATTCAACAGGCCATAAAACAAGGTTAGCAAGGACAGAAATTATCGAAAATCAGCCATTTGGTAGTGATTCCTATAGCAAGGAGGAACTGACAGCCGAAATGGGCGCCTGTTTCCTTACAAATCTTGCGAGGATTCAATCAGAGACGACAATCGGGGATTCAGCAGCTTACATTAAAAATTGGCTGACCGTATTGAGAAACGATAAGAAATTTGTCATAGAGGCAGCAGGAAAAGCCCAAAAAGCAGTAAATTATATTTTAAAAAAAGGGGATTAACCCCTTTTTTTTACATTTCAAAATAACAAGTGTCGGCATTTTATACCCTCTTTAATTCAGCCATTGATAATCCACTTTGAAGTAATCCTTCTTAAAAAAGCAGATTTCCTGCAAACCATGGCCATACCTTTCGCTTATAGCTTATGCCAAACAAATTTCCCCTTCCTTCGCTTTTCCAACAAGCGAAAAATTTGTTCCACATAAGCCCCCGCATGACAACCAATCCTTACGCCGCACTAGCGCAACAAAACCTAAGCGCAATGATCCGTTGTCCAGAGGCGTCGTTCAATTAAGAAGAGAGATTGAGTGTCGTCATGTTTTTTTATACCAATAATTTTCACAAGGTTCAACTGCCATTCGTTATGGCAATATGTAGAGTCCTCCATTTAGGTATTCCAAACGGTTCGGAGTTTCAAGTATTTTGGAAAGGTAGGCTATTATACATTTTCCCTGAATGTACGGGTACAATCATTCAATATAGTTCTCTTGCAAGGCTTAACAAGCCGATCTAAACTGAAAGTTAGCTTTGGGGCTATCATTCCAGCGTTTAAGCTCTATACTGATGAATTCGAGTATGTTATCCACCAACTCAAAGCCAATTATTTCATTTACATGGTCCATAAATTTTGTCGCATTTTTTCAAATGTCAAGGTTTCGGCTTATGTATCTTTGCCAAAAGATAACAACTCAAAAACATTAAAACCCATGCATATGCCAAATATTCATCACCAATTGATTATAGAAGTCTCGCCCGAAAAAATTTACAAAGGCATTACCAGCACCGAAGGCTTGGCCGGCTGGTGGACACCTGATGTAACCGCCAAACCAGAAGTCGGTGCTGTTGCGCGTTTCCCGTTTGGTCCGGACTATTTCAAGGAAATGAGAATTCTTGAACTAACCCCTCCCGAGTTGGTCAGGTGGCAATGTATCCACGGCGCTGAGGAGTGGATAGATACAGTGCTTTCTTTCCGTCTTGAACCATGCGACGAGGAAACCATTTTGCATGGCCATTCAGAAATGACCGACCAGGTACAACAGCAAACTAAAAAGAAAGGAACACTTTTGACGTTCCATCACGATAATTGGAAGGGATATTCACCCATGTTTGCCGAGTGTAATTATACCTGGGGGCAATTCCTGAGAAGTCTGAAATTATTGTGTGAAACCGGGAAAGGACGGCCATGGCCAAATCAGCATAAAGTAGAAGCATGAAAATTATAATAGGCTAACTTTTGCTTTTTTTCTCATTCACCGCAAGCGCACAAAACAAACAGTGATATATGTTCCACCATTGAAGTAAATCCTCTACATTTAGTAACAGTTCTTGCCCCGCTTTTCTTGTCGGGTGGCTCAGAAAAGATTTTCTTAATAAAGCCCTATGATAACTAATACCTCGGGTCCTTCACAAAAGGCAGCTTGGCTACTTTCTCGACCTTGATACCGGGAAAGTCGAAATCCACCGTCACTTTGCCTTGTATCAGGTAACAGCCTTTTCCTTGCAACGGGTACTTTTCCAGACAAGGGGGGAAATGTACCGTATCAAAAAAATTCCCTTCATGGTCCAACGACGTCCCAAAGCTCATCCTTTTGCGGTTTTTTGTCCAGGTGGTTTTCTCGCAAACATAATAGCCTACCATCCTTACGGTTTTGTTGTTGTGTTTTAGCAGTTCCTTTGTGGCAGTGTCCCCCCTGTAGCTTGTTTGTAACA
>CAMPJM010000477.1 GCA_946886805.1 uncultured Flammeovirgaceae bacterium
TCCTTATATAGCTTGCAACATGAGAAAATTTTTACATTTCATTATTTTTAGCAGTTTTTTAGCAATATGCTCACCGCTATTGCTGCAAGGGCAAACGCCGGGAACTAAAATTTCAGGAAGTCAATCTCTTTATTATGGAACGATGAGTAATAGGAATGTGGACGGAGTGCCGACTTGGGATTACCTAGGATCACCAGCTGGCGGAGGCACTACTTTTAATTCTTCTGCGTACGAAGATTTCCATTATAATGTGCCAAACTTCGGAACTCCTCTACAACAGGGAGTTTTAAATTATAGATTGTTGTTTCCCGATATCTATAATAGCAGTTCGGAGGAAAAATATCCAATGATAATTATGTTACATGGAAAAGGTGAGGGCGGAGCTTATGGTCTACTAAACGGAGGGTATTCGGTCTATCCAGGAACATCGGCGGAATTTAGAAACAATGATCATCAATTAAATAACGGAGGAGAAGTTCATTTAGAAGTTGTGGAAGGGAGAGATGACCTGGGACCCAATGGAACCTCAAGAGAATTTCCGGGATTTGTTGCTTTTCCTCAAAGTGAACGAGCGGGTGAATTCGGATGGAATGGCGAGGAAATAAAAAGGTTAATAAGTATAATTGAACAGCTTCTATTGGTCTATCCTATTGATCCAAATAGGATTTATATTCATGGCCTTTCCATGGGAGGCTCTGCGGTTTGGAAGGTAGTAAACCAAAGACCAGACCTATTTGCAGCCATGCTGCCTATGTCTGCAATCCCTGGCGTAGGTACCTATGATTTTTCTAAAGTTACTGCCATCCCTACCTGGCTTTTTCAGGGTGGACTAGATGATGCTCCTCTGCCTGCAAGAGCGCAAGAGGTGATAGCTCATTTTAAAAGCTTGGGAGGATCTCCAAGGTATACAGAATATCCTGATCTAGGCCATTCTGTCTGGAATACTGCTTATAATGAGCCTGATTTTTTTTCATGGATGTTGGGATATAGTAAATTGAGCATTAACGCAAGGGGTGATACGGCGGTTTGTGAAGGGGAAGAAGTGGACGTAATATTAGAGATCAGTCCCGGATACGCAGAATATAAGTGGAGAAAGGATGGTGAAATTATAGGATCTAGTAGTAATTCTATCCATGTTACCGGCGGTACAGAAGTTCATGGATCTTATCAGGTACAATTTTTTAGAGACACAGACTGGAACCCGGGATGGACAGACTGGTCATCTTCTGTTAGTATAGGAATACAAGATGCAACAACACCAGCTATTATCGCTGCAAGCGGTAGTACCACATTACCTTCACTGGACGGAGCTACTTCAGTAACCCTTTCCGTCCCAGAAGGATACGAAAAATACGAATGGCAAAATAGCACTTCAACCACCAACTCCATCACCGTCAACAGTGGTACTTATAGAGTATCCGTTACTGAAGTGGAAGGATGTCCCAGTAATTATTCTCCTTCGGTAGTCGTAACAAATGGTGGTCCTAATAACATTATAGTAACACCTGAGAATTTTTCAGCAGAACCAGTTTCTTCGACGCGAATCAATTTATTTTGGAACGATGTCTCTGATAATGAAACCGGATTTGAAATCTATAGAGCCACAACCTCAGGAGGTCCTTATACATTTGTAACCAAAACAAAAACAAATGCTATTTTTTATTCGGACGAAGGTTTATCACCCAATACCGATTATTATTATAGCATGAGAGCAGTGAACAACCTTGGAAGTTCTGGATATACTGGTGAGATTTCTTCGGAAACAGGATCAGATGCAGAAATCCCTACACCTCCACAAAATGTTTCTGCAAATACAAATATTGACTTAGAAAGCATTACATTAAATTGGGAAGAAGCGACCGACAACGATGGAATTAAAGAATATATAATATATAAAGTAAATCCTGACAATACTGTTACTAAGCTTGATTCCACAAATAGCACTACCTTTACTGTGATCGGTCTTAGTCCGGAAAGCACTCATACGTATTTTGTAGTGGCAAAGGATAATAGTGGTAATTTATCGAGCCGAAGTAATCAGGTGACAGAAACTACTATTTTTTGCGGCCTGTTTTATACCATGTATGCAGGTAAACCCTACAGCTCTGTAGATGATTTTGCTCCCAATCAAATAAAAGATGAAGGGCATTTGAACAACTTCTATGTAAGCCCTGCTATTGACTACTATAAAGCATTGAACCAACCGGAAGTTTACTACGGGTTCGTATATGAAGGCTATATCTATATTGAAACAGCAGGTGATTATAAATTCTATACCACCTCTGACGATGGAAGTAGTCTATTTATTGATGATCAGGAAATAGTCGACAATGATAAGAGACAAGGGAAAACAACAAAAGATGGAACTGTCAATCTTTCTGCTGGACCTCACAAAATTACAGTGAAATATTTTCAGGCTACAGAAGGCAAATTTTTTAATGTGGAATACCAGGGGCCCGGAGTTTCAAGGCAGGTAATTCCTTCGGAAGTTCTATGTAGTAGTGGAGGAATTTCTCAGCCACCAACGCCAGAGGCACCAACTTCATTATCTGCAGTAGCAAGCGTGGAACATCCAGACCAAATTGATCTGTCCTGGATCCATAGCAATGAAAATATCACAGGATTTGAGCTATATCGATCAAAATCTAAAACAGGTCCATTTAACTTGATCTATTCAGCAGGATCTGGCATAAACACGTATGAAGATACGGGTTTAGAAGCCAGTACCACCTATTATTATAGGTTGAAAGCAATAAACCAAAATGGATCTTCAGGATTTGCAGATATTTCTAAAACTAATAATGTATCATATTCTGCCTATCAATTAACAGCGGATTTGAGTAGCGTGGATCAAATATCTGGTCTTACACCGACCTCTACTGGCACTAAGTATAACTTTGACATTCATCCACTTCCTAGTGGAAATCGTTTCGCCTACCAATTTGATGGGGAAATAGTAATTAATACCCCCGGAAAATACACATTTTATACGACTTCTGACGATGGAAGCAAGTTGTATATCGGTGGTGAAGAAGTTGTTGATAATGATGGCCCGCACGGCCCAATTGAAGCATTCGGAACATACGAATTTTCAAACACTGGATTATTTCCAATCTCTGTCAGATTTTTCGAAAATGGGGGGGGCGAGGTTTTAGAAGTACGATATGAAGGACCGGGGCTGTTTAAACAAGTAATACCAAATGCGGTTTTAAACACGGGCTTTGTGAGTGAAGAAACAGAAAGCGACGTGACTCCCCCTTCAGCTCCTGGAGACTTAGCCTACAAGTCAGTAGCATCTACCTCAGTTGCGCTTACGTGGATCCCATCTGAAGATAATGTAGCAGTAACCGGATACAATGTATACAATGTTGTGGGTTCAGGACCAACAGCAAAATTAATTGAAATGGCAAAAACTAATGAATGGGGAGATGTAGTAGAAGAAAGCGGTGAAGAATCTGAAACTAATGATGCGGTAAATAATTCTAATAGTTTCCCTTCGGAAATGGGATTATCTAATACCAACGGGGAAATGTCAATTTTGAGCGAAACAGGTGTCGAAGCAGTTACCAAAGTAAGTTCTTCCATTGGAGGTTTAACAGGTGCAACGGACTACAAATTTGTTGTGAAAGCGAGAGACGCAGCGGGGAATCTTTCCGATGCCAGTAATTCAGTGACGTTTACAACTGGCGAGCCAACTCCGTTACCGATAGAACTGGTAGATTTCTTTGCCATTCCGAAAGATGATCATATAGAATTGACATGGATTACAGCATCAGAAACCAATAATGATTATTTCGTTATTCTTCGAAGTCTCGATGGCAAAAATTTCAAAGAAATAGGCACGATTGACGGGGCCGGAGACAGTAATCAATTACTTTATTATTTATACAAAGATCAGATGCCCATTAATGGAATAATGTACTATCAATTAAAACAGGTTGACACCAACGGGGTGTACGCCACATCGCGCATTATAAAAGCAGAATTTAACAAGGATCAAAATTCCTTTGACGTGAATATTTATCCTAATCCTGTAAAAAGCAATAATTTCAAAATTCATCTCTCTTCCTCAAATGAAGAAAGTGACGTTCATGTAAAAATTACAGATATGATCGGAAAGCTTTATTTCAATAAAGTATTTCCCGTTCAAGATCTTTTAAACACACTGATAATGTCAAATTCAGGACTTAGTGGCGGAATGTATATCATTTCCGTTCAACAAGCAGGTAGAAGTCTG
>CAMPJM010000478.1 GCA_946886805.1 uncultured Flammeovirgaceae bacterium
AATCTTACCTCAGTGATCTAACTCCTTAATTTACCTAAAAGTTCTAATAATTCTAAGGATTATTGACATATTGATGGAGTTCCCATAAAAATATTTTTGCTTGATGCAACAACAGATTGTAAGACATGGTATACGGAAGAATAATCACAAAATCTTACATAGTCATTCAAAATCATCAGCGTCTGTATTGGTATTGACTAAACAATGCCTTTTCCGCACCATACAGAGTCTCAAGAACCACTCACCCTCGACAAAACAATTACTTAAAAGTGAGGTTTAAGCTTAATAAAAGAGCAATATTATGGAGGGTCAAATTTCAATGATATCTATGATATCTATTAATGATAGTCTGGGCAAAGAAGTGATTGATAATTCCGGCAATAAGTGTGGAGAGATTAAGGATTTTATAATTGATATAGACAATAATTTCTGTACCGTTTGTAGTCCTTGGCGAAGGTGGCATTATGGGAACGGGTATGGCTGATACTAGTATTATAGTGCCATTGGGGGCTATAAAAATGGAGAATTCTGAAGCTGCTCAGTACTTTATAGATGCTTCTCAGGACAAGCTACAGCATGCACCAAGGTACGATAAAAAAAGATTTGGTGAACAGAATCCCCAACTGTTCATCGAAATTCACGATTACTATGGTACAGAACAGGATTTTGTCCGTCCGGGACCCATTTCTGAAGCCGAACAGGAGCACCAGTCTTACAGGGAAATCGCTTTTAGCGTTGCTTCTTGAACTTTCCAAAAGTTCCTCTAATTAAAAGCACAAAAAGATCAATAATATGGATATTTTGGAAAGCAAAAACTTTTGGAAAGTTAGGGAATGACTAATTTATTTTAAAAGCGATTTCCCTGACCGGTCTTACGAGGGCTCTAACCAAATAACAGAAAATAAGCCTGCTCATAACAATAAAATCAGCGGTGAAGTAGATTATGTCAAGATCAAAGGAATAATCAAAAAAGAAAAAGAATAGGCGTCCAGCATTTACAAAGTTAATAACTCGTAGAGAAGGGAAAATCCCCAACCAATCATTGCTTTAACACAACCTAAATAAAGGTGTTTTCTTTAAAACAAGTTGGCGTTAGCGGCAATGGTGTTATCCATTCCCACTGCCTCAAGTTCTGGGGCAAAGCTTCACAAAAAAGGGGTTTGTTACGGGTTATTACTTGTTTTCGCTACTCCTTCACTCAGTCAAACCGTTTTAGTGGCTACCTTTTTGTCATTTAAATATTTTATAGCATTGTTCCCTAAGCTAAGAAAAGGATCCTCCACATATTTTTTGGTAAGGGATGCAATCAGATAAGAAAAGATTAAGGTTAAGGAGAAGTTAGTCAAAAACCTTATGTTGGCATTTAAATCTACGAGAAATAAATCGTCTAAAATGGGAAATATAAACCAGCAAAACGTAAAGTGCACGATGTATATCGAATAGCTTCTTTGCCCGATTTTTTCAATAAGAGGGATATGAATATTTATTTGTGAAAGTATAACCCCAAAACAAAGAAAAACCAAGCCTATAAATAACGGAACAAAATAGAACGATAGTAACATCTGAGAATACCATGAAATAAAAAATGCAAGCAGCCCAACAGCAGCTCCGATGAAATATTTCATCAATTTGATGTTACCGATTTTAAGCACCCTATAAAAAATTATCCCCCAAAGGAATACAGGAAACTGGTTGAATAAATTATAATATGAAAATGTGTTATTTCTGATTATGAAACCTTCATAAAAAGAAGAAATCCCAAATATTACGGCAAAGGTTAATATAGTGTAAGCCACTATTATTTTGAATATATAGAGGGGTGATTTATCTCTTAACATGATAAACAGGAAGGGGAAGATAAGGTAAAAACCGACCTCTGTTCCTATTGACCAACCACCAAACACTATATTATTGTTATACGCCGGGATAAATCCGTGAGCCAAAAAGACGTTCGATAAAACTCCGGAAAAGGTATACATTTCATAATTGCTTTCAAGCCCGTGGTAATTCCTGATAATGCTAATTACAAAATAAAGTAATATCCCTACATAATACATTGGAGCAATCCGAAAGAATCTTCTTAAAAAATACTCTTTTCTATTACTTTTGTTGTATCCCCTGTGTTCCATGGACAAGCAAAGAGTTAACGCCGAAGCCACAAAAAATAGTTGTACACCCATCTGCCCAAATTTGGATACCGTCAATAAGATTCCACCGTCATTTTCAAAAAAGATACTGTGCATGGCGATAACAGCAATAATTGCCAGGCCTCTCATAATATCTATGTAATAGTATTTTTTCATTTTTATATCAATTTTTTTTCAGCCGTCAAAGAGGTATTGATGCAACTTGACAAAACTTAAATTCGAGTATCTGAGAATCTGTCTTTTACATGGTCGTTGAAGAATACCTGGAGAATCAAGGCATTAATTAGCCGTTATAGTAAACGACTCGCTTTATTAGCAGCTTGGCAGAATCGTGATGCATTAAACAAAACATCTTAAATTCTTATTCTTTTATATATTGTTTTGATACAAAAGGTAACTCAACCTTAACCTTAATTTTCGGTAAAAATATATCAATCCTCTGAATAATAAAAAGGAAAGCCAAATACCCCATGGAAATCGTTTTTAACGTTGCTTATTGAACTTTCCAAAAGTTCCTCTTTATTAGAAATATAAAAAGATTAAAGGAGCTCTGAGTATTCCCGGAGACTAATTTACTTATTTCTTTGGCTAAGCGCTGTGGAGCAGAAGTCATTATTAAGACTTGCATAAAGCTGTACGGAATATATTTCTCTGCGGTCTTTAAAGTTGTTGGTGAAAACACCAACAACAGGTAGGAAGTCATTAATAAAAGTTGCTTAAAGCGATACGCAATATATTTCCGGCCGTCTTTTTGCACCCAGTCAGAATCTCCTGAAAGTGACTCTGAGTATGCCGGAGACGAATTTACTCATTCTTCTAAGCCCTCGGGAGCAGACTTCGTCAATAAAGAGCTGCACAAAACTATACAAGATATATTCATTTCGCCTTATAGTTGTTGGTGAAAACACCAACAACAGTTCTGATATTAGCAATTTAATCCCCCTTAGATCTGCTCTGGAATGCTTAAAGCAATACTTTAAGCATTTCCAACCTCATCGTTCAATTTGTTAATGGAGCTTTTAGCGTCGCCGAATAGCATCTTGGTTTTTTCGGCAAAGAACAGCGGGTTTTCTATACCTGCGTATCCTGGGTTCATACTTCTCTTCAGAACGACTGTGGTTTTTGCGAGTACAACATCCAAAATTGGCATTCCGTAAATAGGACTGCTCGGATCGTCATTTGCCGCAGGATTAACCACATCGTTTGCCCCTATTACCAAAACCACATCGGTACTTGGAAATTCTTTATTGGCATCCTCTAGCTCCAATAGTTTGGAATAATCAACATCTGCCTCTGCCAATAAAACGTTCATATGGCCTGGCATACGTCCGGCTACCGGATGGATGGCATACTTAACGGACACTCCCTCCTCTTCAAGGCTTTTTTCTAATTCATGACATGCATGTTGCGCCTGTGCTACCGCCAGTCCATAACCCGGAACAATGATTACTTTTTGAGCATATTTTAACTGTATGGCAAGATCTCCATAAGAAACTTCTTTTACAGAACCTTCTGTAGCGGCTCCCGAAGAAGCTCCTGAACTGCTAAAACCGCCCATGATCACACTAAGTAAAGAGCGGTTCATGGCTTTACACATTAACACGGTAAGGATTGTACCGGAAGCACCAACCAAAATACCTCCTATAATCATAACATTATTTCCATAAATAAGCCCGGCTAATGCGGCACCAATTCCAGTAACAGAGTTTAAAAGAGAAATCACCACAGGCATGTCTCCACCACCTATTGGGGTCACAAAGGTTACTCCATAGATTAATGATACGGCCAGTAAAACTAAGACCAATGTGAAATCCAAGCTGGGTTGAGATAATAAGAAAACACTCAAGCCTACAATTGCTATTAACAAAAACGCATTGATAATTTTTGGATATGGCAGTACAAGCGAGTCTCTTAAAAACCCTTCCAATTTACCATAAGCAACCAGAGAACCAGTAAAAGAAACACAGCCAACAAACAAGGCAAAAACTGTTGTCACGTTCTGGCCACTAAACACAGGAGCCGATTCTGGTAAGGTATAAAACTCAACAAAAGAGATCAACATTGCACAGGCTCCACCGAGTCCATTAA
>CAMPJM010000479.1 GCA_946886805.1 uncultured Flammeovirgaceae bacterium
ACCCTGATTGTCTCGTTGGGAGGAAGAGTCAGATTAAACTTCCTTATGGCCTTTACTTTATCATAAAATTCCTGGTTTCCCCATTGGGCATTTATTCTTTTCCAAAATTTAAAGACTCGGTTTAGATCTGTTTCGTTGCCAAATTGTAAATATCGGTTGATATAATAAGCCTGAACTAAATCCATTTCAGCCAGATAATGAATGTCTCCGGTTTTATTTCTCAAATGCTTTAACCATTTAAAATCTATTTTTTGTGGCATTTCAAACCCATGACTTTCACCTAACAAAAATAGTTGGTTCTCATAGAATGTGCTGTCAAATAATTCAATTGTAGGATCTTCATCCGATATAACTTCCTTGTGATTGCTTAGATAGGAAATAAACTGTGGATCCGAGGAATTCTTTATATAATAATAAGATAATACAACTCCGCCGAAAAGCAGTGGAAGGATTACTGAAATTAGAATACCGTAGAGAAAAATTTTTATCAGTTTTTTCATCTTTATATGTTTTTTGTTTTCTCAAACCTAAGAGAGATCCTGATTCTGTGCAAAAAATAGGGTTGTATGGGAACAATTAGGGACGTATGGGAGAAATTGCACGCAAAGATCGAAGAAGTTCACGCAAAGATCGCAAAGGGTTAGCGCAAATGAGGGAAGGTAAAATAAGAAAGTCTTTTGGTAATTTGGTTCTACCAATTATTTAATGAGAATCATCAAGTCGATCGACTCAAGCTTGCTCTCTACCGATGATGGGGTAATGGTAAAAACTACAAACCTCAGCGTCATTGCGAGTCAATTTTTTTTCTTTTCGAAAAAATTTGATGTGGCAATCCCCTGAAACGGAGAGCGGAGCTTTTATTGGGGGATTGCCGCACTTTTTGCTTACTCCTACTTCATCTGAAATTTTTTTGGAAGTGTATTTTTTGTGACATTGCCAGTAGCCGATTTGCCGTTTATAATGACATTGATATAAATATCTGATAATGAGCAATTTACAACTTCAATTTGCGGGCTCATTTTTCTGCTATTTTTCCCAGACAAGCTTACCAGCACATAATGTCATTCCTATATTTTGACTTTTTAAGGCTGCTAACTCGCAATGACGTGGTTATTTGGGGGATTTTCACACTCATTGGTTCCTTTGGCTTCTTTAGGTATTTGTGAAAGCGAGGTTTTTTTTAATCAACATTTTTAATCGAAACGCCGTTCGTGCCAAAGGCATCCAGTTGGGGCAATGACGCTCTTATCGACGCTTATTGTATTCAAAAAATAATTTTTCAATAAATTCGTGGTAGAACCGATAAATTGATTTAGACTCACATCGCATTTCTGTAAAAATTTGCTTTGCGGTCTTTTGCGTTTTTTTCTTACCTGCTTTGCGTGAAAAGAAATCGTCGAAAATAGCAGAGATTCAGTCTAAGCCTTAAGCAGAGAAAAAATTTTCTTATTAAGACTTCTTGAAACCGGAACCTCTTCCGGCATATTTTCAAGATGAAGTCTATATCCGGCTGCGTTTCCTGTCACTTTTTTAATCTTGTCGAGGTTTATGATATAGCTTTTATGGCACCTGAAAAGCGTCGGATGATCCGGAAATGATTTTTCAATCTCCTTTAAGGTGTTGCGGATAAAGGCTCTATTAACTTTTCCGTCTGCTTCATGGTAAATGCCTACATAATTATCTTCGGTGGTGAGGTACAAAACTTTTTCAATATCAAAAGTGAGGTTGTTTTTTTTGTTCTCCGCCGGGAAGGTGATTTCACTGTTACTGCTTACTGTTTTTTTTCTCCTTGAATTCGCTTCTGATATTTCTTCAGCTTTTTTAGTTCTTTTTCTTAATAAGTAATTTTCGTGTATCAATACAATCAGGATTAGTGGCAAAATGCCAACGGTCCATGAAACCCATTGTACTACCAGAAAGTGACCAATTGTTAAGCTTTCATAATTGTAAATGAGGTTATTAAAAAAAGTAATAGCGATGCCAATGGAAAAATTGATCCAGCTCAACCAGATAATTGTACTACCAATGGTCCATTCGAACCGGAAAAACGGCTGAATTAAAAAGAGATGGATTAGCCACAAAATTAATGCTATAAATATATAGCCAAAAATAACCGGAGTTTGCTCCCTGGAGAATGTAAACATTCCAAAAGGCTGGAAAATCCAAAAGAAAGCTAAGACCATTAAACTTCCTCCAAAACATAATAAGATTTTAAAAAAAAGAGAATCCAGTAGGGGATAGGGATGGGTAAATAATTTAAAATTTTTCAACTGAAAGTATCGTTAGGTTTAGCCACCAAAAAACATTGTCTTTTTTGAGCTGTTGTAAATTATAATGGAGGTCTAAATTAAGCAATAAGATAATTTATTCTTACTATTTTACTTTTTTGGCGTCGATTTGTACCTCAAAAAGTGATTTTAAAGATATTCCCTTGTTATTGAGGGAGATTATCGTTATATTTTATAATATTTTTTAACCAAATTTTTTTAGCATATGGTAAAGAGCTTTCAAGGTGTCCGTCAAGTTGCCCCGGAAAAGAACGACAATCAACACATAACGGTTGGAGAATTTATGACCCAAAAACTGATTACTTTTCATCCTGATCAGCCTATTGAAAAAGTGTGTCTTTCTTTGATTGAAAATAATATTTCTGGTGGCCCGGTTGTAGATGATAACTACCGTTTGGTAGGGGTGATTTCTGAGGGAGATTGTCTAAAAGAAGTTGTGAGGGGCAAATACAATAACATGCCCAACCAGTCTGGAAAAGTGAGTGATTATATGGCAACAGAAGTTAAAACCATTCATCCCGAAATGAATATTTTAGAAGCAGCAAAAATGTTTCTTAATTTGAGGGTCAGAAGATTTCCCGTAATAAAGGATGGCAATTTAGTAGGGCAGATTAGCCAAAGAGACATTATGAAAGCGGTGCATGCATTAAAGCAAGACACTTGGTGGAGTAAATCATAATCTGCAACATTTGTATTAACGAGCCGATTTCTTAATTTGCCATTTTAAATTAAACCTATTTTTATTAATGGAAAGTTATTCCGAGAGCTGGTCTCCTTATCTGAAAGCCTTGTATTGGGATGAGAAGGGAGATTGGTCAAAAGCCCATGCTTTTGTTGACAATATGTCGACTGAAGATGCAGCTTGGGTGCATGCCTATTTACATAGGAAAGAGGGCGACGAATGGAATGCCGGCTACTGGTATAAGCGAGCTGGTAAGGATATGTTTCGCGGAAGCCTTGACCAGGAGTGGAAATTGCTATGGGATCATTTCCTGACCAAAGAACGGCAATAGCTATCAAAAAATTAGAAGCTCAATCAGTATTTTTAGAAACAAAAAAGGAGCTGAATTTCCATCCAGCTCCTGACAATTATCTTATTTGTATATTATCTTTTACCTCCAAAGAAGTATGCACCTACTCTGATACCAATATAGCTGTTTTTGATATCGACTGTGGTAGGTTCAAATGTTGTCATATCAATAGAAGCGGCTTCTGTAGCAGAAATTAAGTTGTAATCAAGGTTGATATTGAAATGTCCAATATCTAAACCAAGTCTCGGGTAAAAACCAAATTCTGATCCACCTGCTATGTCAGCTGTCCCAGCAGTTTCAGAAGAAACAGAAGCCAAAGAAAATATACCAAAACCAAGACCAACATAAGGACGAACTTTAGTATCCGTTAAATAATACTGACCATTTACAGTATAAGAAACGTTTCCAGAAGCTTTAGCCTCAGATCCATCAGGGCTCATCTTTGCCATAACTGCTGATTCAATTCGCAAACCAACTGCGATATCATCATTGATCCTGTACGCGGGTTCTAAATCAAACAAGATTCCTCCTCCACCATCTCCTGGCATAGTGTAACCTAACCCTAATCCTAATTTGAAAGGCTTATATTCCTGAGCTGAGGATACACCTACAAATAACAAAACACCTACAACACTTAGTAATAACTTTTTCATATTTAATTTTTTTGTTGATTAATGAGGGCAAGGTCAGAAAAATATAAAATGTTTTTACATCCAAAATATTGAAAACATTACAGAAGTGTTATAAAAATTAACTATTTAAGGAATGAGGCGTTTTACTCTTCAATTTCAAAAACGGGGGAATGAAAAAATTCGAGAGATTCTATATTGATAAAAATCTTTAATCTATATCCTTCAAGGGATTACGTTTAATTCGTCAGGGAAAAATGAAAGGAAAGGTCATGATATTATATAT
>CAMPJM010000480.1 GCA_946886805.1 uncultured Flammeovirgaceae bacterium
GAATAGATAAAATTTTAAAGAACCTGTTGTGTGAAGTAGGTACCATTGATAAAATCATTGAAAATTAGACCATTTAAACCCTCTCTCTTCAGGAGAGGGTATGAACTTGCCCCGAAGAATTTCGGGGGTGAGGTTAAAAAAAACCTGATTTTCAACGATTTTAAGAGATAAATTTGATTTCACACAACGCATTTTTTTGTTAAAAAATCCTTAAAATTTATAGATATTGAATAAAAGACGAGAATTTTTAAAGAAAGCAGTACTAACAGGAGCAGGATTGAGTATTTTAAATCCTGCATCCTCTGTAGAATTTAAAATACAAAAAAATAATTTTTCTTTTCTTCACCTCACAGATATGCATGTCAGGCAGAAAAGACAAGGCCATAAAGGCTATCAGGCCTGTATTGATACTGTTAATGCTAAAGAAACATCCGCAGAGTTCGTTTTAATGGGTGGGGATTTAGCTTTTGATGGAAACTATACTGCCAAAGAAGAATTCATTGACCAGATTGATTTGTACAAAAGCATTTCTGATCAGTTGAAAATCCCCTACTATAATTCCATAGGCAACCATGATGTGCTGGGCTGGAACTCCCGCAGAAAAGTACCCGTCGATGACCCGGACCTTGGAAAAAAGCTGATTATGGATAAGCTTTCCATGGAAAAAAGTTATTACAGTTTCAATCATAAAAATTGGCATTTCGTGGTAATGGATTCCATTTATCCAGTAGAGGCCGAACATGGACCTTCTTACATAGCAAAATTTGGAGAGGAGCAACTGGAATGGTTAAGGTATGATTTAGGGAGCCACTATGGAATGCCCACCGTTATCATGACCCATATTGCTGCTTTTTGCCACATAGGGCAAATGAATGGTGATCCTGAATTCAATGCCATCGGCCATATGGTCGTGGAGGATACATTGGATTTCAGGCATATCATAGAAAGACATAATGTAAAAGCAGTTTTGCAAGGCCATAGCCATGTGCCGGAAGATTATTTTTATAATAATATCTGGTATATCACCAGTCAATCTGTAAGTGCTGCCTGGTGGGGAGGCAATTGGAAAGGCTATAAACCCGGTTATACTGTTTTAACAACTTCAGGAGAAGACCTCAGCTGGGAAAGAAAAACCTTTGAATGGACACATCAGTTGGAACCAGAAGACGATCTTGAGCGGAAGAGAATTGCAGAACGAAAGAACTTTGAAGAAGAACAAGAACGCCTTTTGAAACAAGAAAGAAACGCACTTTTAACCAAATAATTTGGTAAAGAGCGAGACGCTTAGATCAAACCTCCCCAATCAGAAAGGCTTAAACGTTTATTTTAAAGGTCTGTGAGGACATAAACCTTGGGTGCAGAGGTGATTGGCTTTTAGTGGTTAGCCATTGGCTGTTTGTAAAAACTTCTCTAATATGCAACTTGTTTTTTAATTCCACTAATCCCGTATTTCTGTAAATCCCAGTGCCCTCTGGCGCGAGCACCCTCTGGCGCGAGCATCCGCTCGTGTCCAGTCAGACGATAAATTTTTAAAATCCTGTTAATCTAATAATTCTGTAAATCCTGATTCAGACAAGTGAGCAGCAATCACAAATAAGATTCTTAGATCAATTCTGCCTCAGAATCCCTGAAAAAGCAACTCTGACGGACAGTGATTTTCTGCTTTAAAAACAAAAAGTTCCAAGCGGATGCTTGAAACAGTTTTTGTTTTTTTATTGATATTCCTACAAGCTTTTGATTAGAAGGCGAGCCTCAGATAGGTGAATCAGCTGAGATTAACCTGACATGTTCCTATACCTTCTGCCGTAACACCCTTCTTCCTTTAGGAGAAGGGCAGAGCTTGCCCCGAAGCATTTCGGGGAGGATGAGGTCTTTCGAAATCTAATTTTTAAAATCATACTAATCTCATAATCACAAAAATCATAGTTCAGACAACCTTCACCTACAATCCAGTGATTTGAGAATATCACTGTTTTCAGGGATGGATTATTTCTATTTTTTTTAAAAATTTGGGAAGGTAAAAATACGAAACCATTATAACGTATTGCTCTCTCTGGCTATGGCTTTAAAAAATCATGTGTCATACTAAAAACCACGGAATGAAAAACTATTACAGGATTTTTATCCTCTTTTTACTGTTGCTAATGGGTCAGCACTCATGGGCACAGGAGCGAACCATCAGAGGCAAGATCACAGATGCAGTTGACGATGCGCCTATTGCGGGAGCTAATGTAATTGTAGAAGGAACTACCAGAGGAACAATTACTGATGTAGACGGCAATTTTGCACTTGACCTACAGGAAAGTGATAATGTGCTTTTAATTTCCTTTATTGGTTATGAAAGCGAAGAAATTGAAATTGGAAACAGGGAGCACATAGAAATTTCCCTGTTGATGAGCATCGAACAGTTACAGGAAGTAACTGTGACCACTGCTTTCAATATTCCACAGGAAAAAAGATCCATTAATTATGCTGTGCAGAGCCTTGAAGCGGAAGAAATTACCATCACACAGCAACCCAATCTGGTAAATTCCCTTCAAGGGCAGGTTGCCGGTGCATTTATTACAGGAAGCGGTGGTCCGGGTGCTCCAGCACAAATTCTGCTCCGGGGCGCCTCATCCGTAGGAGAAGGCAGGAATAACCAACCCCTGTTTATCGTAGATGGTATTCCCATAGATAATTCCTCAGTTGATCTTGGTGGAAACAGGGCTATGGATCTTAATCCGAACGATATTGCCTCGGTAACCATACTTAAAGGACCTTCCGCAGCCGCATTGTACGGATTACAGGCCGCAAACGGGGCAATTGTGATCACTACCAAATCAGGAACAGTCGGTAAACCTGTAATCAATTTTGGAGCATCGGTAGGTTTTGACAGGCCTACGAGATATATGCCCCAACAAAAAATGTATCAGCGGGGTACCAATGGCCTTCCTGATAATTCCACAACCTTGTCCTGGGGACCCACTTACAGGAGAGATCAAACTTTGTTTGATAACCAAAAAGATTTTTTTCAGACTGGTGTAACTCAAGATTACGATTTTAATGTCTCTGGAGGCAGCGAAAAAAACCTTATCTATTTTTCATACAATTTCCTCAACCAGGAGGGCATAGTCCCCACTACTGATTACCAAAAACATAGTCTCATGTTAAAGGGTACTCATAAATTAAGAGATAACCTTACCCTCGGTGCTTCTGCAAATTATATTGCTTCCGAAAATACAAGGACCTTTTCCAGCACTTCCGGTGGGTATATGACACGGATTATGACATGGCCGCTGGTCGATGATATGAGAAACTATCAGAATCCAAACGGGACCAGGAGATGGCTGCTGCCCATAGATCTTTATCCTTCTCAGTCTGACAATCCATACTGGTTTTTGGAAAATAATCCTACTGTAGATGTTGTAGACAGGTGGATAAGCCAGGTGAACATGACTTACGCCCCATTGGAATGGCTTTCTGTGGTATATCGGCTTGGGCTTGATAGAACTAATTTCTTTTTGAAAACCCAAAATGCAGTAAGTACCGGGGGCAATGGAATAGGGCTGGTGAGGGAAATGGAACGGGATAATGAAATCTTAACCTCAGACATACTGCTGAATATTAATAAAAAGCTGACTGACAGGTTTTTAATTTTTGGAACAGTAGGTAGTTCTATCCGCAAAGATTACACGAGAACATTGGACATAACAGGCGAAGGGTTGCTAAACGAAGGGCTTTATTCTTTAAATAACACGGAAAGGAAAGTTATGAGTAGTGGCACCAGAAGAAGAAATATAGTGGGTGTATTCGGAGACTTGAAATTAGATTATTTTGGTATCGTATATTTAAATGTTACTGCCAGGAACGACTGGTCTTCCACTTTGCCGGAAAAGAATAATTCTTTCTTCTATCCTTCTGTAAGTGCAGGTTTTACCTTTTCTGAACTACTTCCTGTAAACAAAGAGGTGTTTTCGTTTGGGAAACTAAGAGCTTCCTGGGCGCAGGTAGGTTTTGATGCCCCACCTCATAGCTTATCTCCTGTTTTGGAACCCAATTTAACTACTGGTGGCGGTTTTAAAAACTGGCACACGGCAGGAAATCCAAATCTAAAACCGGAATTGACTACCTCAAAAGAGGTGGGTGCTGAATTCAGATTTTTCAATAATAGATTGGGACTAGATGTCACCTATTATGATATGCTTACGGAAGACCAGATTATTACAGCAAGGGTTTCCCCGGCTAC
>CAMPJM010000481.1 GCA_946886805.1 uncultured Flammeovirgaceae bacterium
ATTAAGGCTCCACAAACAACTTCAAAACTACCGACAAAATATCCCAGAAATTCAGGTTCAGGTAGTCCGATTTTTTCAAAGCGGCCTACTCCTCTTGATCCTGCAAACAGGAACTTCTGTATGCCTTCTGAAAGAAATACAACACCAACCATCAACCTTATGAGAATGGTAGCACGGGAAGTATCGGTTCTAATAATTTTGCTCATTGTGATTAAGAATTGTTCCCTTTACCAGCCCATCACATCCTTGTAAAAAGGAATAAGCACAGAAGCCATTTTTTCATGATCCTCCTTGTCGGGGTGAGAACCACAGCCATGAGGAACAATAGACTCAAAATTATAAACGGCAATATCTTTTTTACCATTTCCCTCTTTCGAAAAATGGCTTTTTACAGCATTTAAACAGGAAAGAAAAGTTTCTCCCTTTTTCCCGTTTACCATTGGACTTGTAAGAAGGACTACCTGAGTTTCCGGATATCTACTATAAATATTTTTTACAAATGCTATGTATTCACTTACAAATTCGGCAGTATCGAAAGGCAATCTTTCATTTTTACCATCTCCATCCGAAAAATCATTGGTTCCCAGGCAGATGCTCACCAAATCGGGGCTGAACCTATCGGAATCCCATTGCGGGGTACTGTCTAAATTGAGATACAAATTATCATAAACCTGTGGCATGACGGGTCCTTCTCCATTCCAGTTTCTGTACATGCCAATACCCGATACCGAGCTTAATAAAAACTGTGTATTTAGTGCTCTGGCTACTCTTGGTCCATAAGCCCAGTAGGCGTTATGCTGATCGTACCAAACACCGGAATCGCAAGGTATTTCCTTCCACTCGATACCCATTCCACAGGTAATGGAATTTCCAATAAACTCTATTGATCTTGAAGGCTTTTTTGGCAGAGAATGAAGTTTGGCAGCAGAAATTCCACCGAAGGCGATGCTTCCGTTTGAAGCTTCTGTTGCTTTGTAGATTTTCAAATGATGTTTTGATGATTTAGCATCAGCATAAATGGGAAAGGGTTCCATATTTTCATTTTCCAATTTTAGCCTGCCAAGGTATTTTCCATCCAATTCCAGGGAAATATAATTGTGCTCCCCTTCAGGATTTAATTTTTGTAAGAGTATTTCGCATGAATCTCCTGAAAATGAAACTTCAATATATGATGCCGATCCCACTAATACAGGTTCTTTCGGATCAGAAAAATCTATTCTGCCTGAGTAACGAATATCCGTATGATCTGCTGCATAGTCTTTTAGAGGTTTAACATTTTCGGTTGATCCTGAAAACCAAAACAAAAGCAGGAATAAATTGATAAACATCATAAATAAGCTATTTTTGATAACAATATTTTAATTTCTTGCGAGTAAAAAACTTTTGAGTATAACAAAGTCCATCTTTAAAATAATGAAACTTATCCTACACAGTAGGTGAAAGTAATACTTTTCTGTAATTTACTGTGCCACTCTTTTTCCCAAAATCTTTAGACCTCTTTCAACACCATCAAGCAGGGCAATATTCGGAAGTGAAGCCCATTCCTGGAAACCTAAATTTTCGAATAACTTTAAGCTGGGTAAATTATGTTCAAAAATGAAACCCAGTAGCGTTTTTATTCCTAGTTGACCTGCTGTATCAATGGCATATTGTAAAATTTCCTTGCCATAACCTTTACCACGCATTGCTGTGTCAAGATAAATACTTACTTCTACTGTTGCAGCATAAGCGGGTCTTCCATAAAAGGATTGAAAGCTCACCCAGCCGACAACTTCACTGTTGAAATTTCTGACCATCCAAAGAGGTCTGGACTTGGAATTGTGTTCATTAAACCAATTTATCCGGCCTTCAATGGTGACCGGTTCGGTATCGGCGGTAACCACCCTGGATGAAACCGTAGAGTTATAAATTTCTACAATTTTTGGAAGGTCTTCTAAAGTAGCATCAGAATATTTAAACTTCATCATTTTTTAAAGTCAAACGCCTCAGAATCCACTGTTGTCCTAATTTAAGTTCTCCTCCTATTGAAAATTATACAGGCCAAACTAATACCAAGGATCCCCCATGCCATGTCAAAGAAGCTAAAGGACCTGGTTGGAAAAAAGGCTTGGAAAGATTCTTCCGCAACAGCAATAATGATTGCAATAAAGATTCCGGCGGGAATTATAAATTTGCCGACAGACAATATTGCATTATCAAATACCTTGGCAAATAGATAACCCCAGATTCCGTAAAGAATAAAATGACCCATGGAATCGAAGAACGGTACAAAAGCCAATTCGGTGGGAATAAATCCAAGATACGCCGAAAGAAATACACTAAAAAGAAAAACAGAGTAAAGGACAAGTTTTAATCCAGGCTTCATATTCGTTTTTATCACTGACACTTCCTTAGGATAAGCCTTTATTTCTTCTTTTTTGGCGGCTTGCAAGCCTTACAAAAATCTGCTAATTCCATTATTTCCTTTTTCACTTCTTCGTGAAGCGCTATTAATTTATCACTATGTTGCCCAAGATCAGTTTCTTTCCCCGCAGCACTATGTCTTTGTGAAAATTCATTTTGGATATCCTCATAAATAGGTTCAAAAAAACTTAGATCAGAGAAAGCTCCTTTTTCATCGTATAATTTTTTCCGAAACTTCCTGGCATATAATTCGGACAAATCAAATTCATAACGAGCAAAATTTAACAGTGCCATGGCAGAAGCACTATCCGGTGCAATTAATACTGATGCGTTGCGGCTAAAATTGCAATTTACTTTGGGATTAAAGTTTTTGGTAAAAATAAACTCGCCTGCACTCATATGGAAAGAAAAGTCCATGCCGGAAGTAGTGTGAATACTGTAAATATCTACATCTCCTATTTGTGATGAGGGAGATTGAAAATCTGTAAGTTGAAGTTGGTAAATGCCATCCCATTCAATAATATTTTGGGCTGTTGTGAAGGTTGACCAAAATATCAATACAAACAACAAGGAGGATTTTATATTCATAAAGGTGTCTATTTTATTATGCAAGATAGAAATAACACAATATATTTTCCTACTTCTACCTAATAGAAAATTATGATGATTTATCTTATCCAGTTATGTAAAATCAATATTACCAATTAAAAATCCTCGAAAAATTAGTTTTTATTGAAACTCACCCCCGAAATGCTTCGGGGCTGGCTCCCGAAATTCTTCGAGGTCCTCTCCTAAAGCGAGAGGGTTTGACGGTCTAATTTTCTGAGGATTTTTATCAACTTTACCTAATTCAACAACGGATTGTCCTATAAACATACTCCATCACACCTTAAAAACCTCGCCGACGACAGGCATAACTAATTCGCATTTAAAAACATTTTTCTCTCTTAATTCCTTCATAAGGAGGAGTGGTTCGAGTAACGGTTCATCAGAAAGATCGAACGTACCAAAATGCATGGGCAATATTTTCTTGGGCAGGATTTCAACACAGGCTTGTGCCGCTTCTTCGGGATGCATGTGAGATGGTGCCATAAACCAGCGTGGGGCAAAAGCACCGATACCAGCGAGATAGTAGTCCACTTCTCCAAATAATTCCGGCACTTTTTTAAAATGGCTCCCATAACCGCTATCCCCTCCAAAATAAATTTTTTTACTCTGGCTTTCTATCATAAAAGCTCCCCATAAACTTTTATTTGTATCACTAAGTCCTCGTCGGGACCAATGGCGGGTAGGCAAAAATGATATATTTAAAGCGTCACGACTGAATTGATACTGCTGATACCAACCCGCAGCCTGTATGTTTTGAGACCCTGTCCATTCCTTTAATAAAAGTTCATCAAGCCCAAGTCCGCACAGCCAGGTTGCATTTGGGTTCAATTTGGCCAGCAATTTTATACTATCTTTATCGCAATGATCACGATGGTTGTGTGAAATGAGGATATAATCAATGTTTTTAAATTCACTTTCGTCAAACGGAAGTGCTGAGAACCTTTTGAGGAAAAAACCAGGTTCTCCAAGTACAGGATCTATGAGGATACGAATTCCGCTTAGGTGGATAAGAAAAGAGGCATGACCAAGCCAGATAATAGCGTTATCGGACACAAGGTCCATGGAAGAATGCGTTATCACCTGAAGTCGAGCCGCGCTATTTGCTTTTTGATCTTTATAGGGATTTGTGTCAATTAGTTTCCACTTTATCACGTCTCTTGTATTTGGCCAGAATGGGAACTCTTCATTCATAAA
>CAMPJM010000482.1 GCA_946886805.1 uncultured Flammeovirgaceae bacterium
TCAGTAATCCCCTGCCGGATCATGTGTGCAACAAGGATTGCGCAAGCTGAGGAATCGGCTCCTCCACTTAAAGAAAGGGTAAAACCTTTGCTCTTGCTTTTTCTAAGATAGTCAAATAAGGCAAGTGCGGAGGCTTGAGCGAATTCCTTTAAAAGCTTTTCAGGATCTTTTTCTGTAGTCATTTCAGGAACAGCGGTGCCGCCCTTTTGATAATCCATGACTAATAGATCGGAGTTCTTAAAGGAAAGCAGACTGCTTCTTAAGACAATTTTTCCGTTGAGTCCAAAAAGAATATCGCCATCGAAAATCATTCTTCCGGATTCATTTCCTAATAGATTGGCATATACGTACAGACATTCAAACTTCTTCGAACTGCTACTGACCAAGACTTCCCTTAATTCCGATTTTCCCAAAGCAAAATGACTGGCACTCGGATTGAGTATGATATCGATATTGTTTTTGTAGAGTTTCCACCCCGGACGCAGATCTTCCCTCCAAGCATCCTCACATATTTCAAAACCTACTTTGAAGCCTTCGATATTATATATTAAATCTCCTAAATCGTATGTTTGATCTTCTATTGTTATCTGCGCAATTTTTCCAGAAATCCATGATGTAAACCATCTGGGTTCATAATGGACGCCGTCGTTGGCAAGGAATTGTTTTGCAGTAAAGCCGAGAATCTTCTGGTCTTGTACCAAACAACAGCAATTGTAAACCAGACCTTCAAACAAAACAGGCAAGCCGATTGCAACCGCTATATCTTTGGTGTACGGTAAAAGATTAAGAAGCTGATTCATGGCTTCCCCAGGAAGCCATTTGGATAGGAATTGGTCTTCACAACCATAACCTGTGATGCAAAGTTCTGGAAGGCACAGGAGCGAAACGCCTTGAGTTTGCGCTTCTTGTATTATTTCAACTATTTGGATGAAATTCGTTTCCCAGTCAAGAGGGGTTTGGTTTAAAGCTGCTCCTGCTATTTTTATGGAATTCATCTTTTTTTAATTTAACCTTTTATTATCAGGCAAACTCTCTTTACGCTAGTTCTTATTTCCTTTGCGAGTTTTTTGCTTTTGCTTACTTATAAAAATATGCTCAAAATCTCAAACATTCTCGATTTACGGGTAAAATACTTGCAATTAAATCTCAGAATCTAAAGGTATTTTAAGTATTTCACAGGATTTTTGTGCTGCGTCTTGTTCTGCTTTTTTCTTGTTAAAGCCTGTTCCTTGACAAATAGGCTTATTATCGATTAATAGTTGAGCAGTAAATTCTTTTAACTGGTTGCGACCGCTTTTTAACTCTATAATTTCAAAGCTAACTTCTTTATTGGACTTTTGAGCCCATTCTATTACTTTACTTTTGAAATTAGGGTCTGTCATTACGACTTCCTTTAGATCAACGTGAGGTCCAATGAGTTTTTTGACAATAAACCTTTTGCTTGAGGTATATCCTTTGTCCAGGTAAATTGCCCCAATAAATGCTTCTAAAGCGTCCCCATGGAGAGATTTGTATGATAAATTGTTTTTTTTGTTTTCATCGTACATAATAAGGTCTCCGATCCCTATTTTCCTGGCAAGCTTATTTAAAGATTCCCGGTTGACGATCCTTGCCCTTATATCGGTGAGAAAGCCTTCATCTCTAAAGGGGAATTTTTGAAACAGGAATTCAGCAACCACCATGCCTAAGACAGCGTCGCCCAAATATTCTAGCCTTTCATTTGATAGTTTTACTCCGGAGGTGTCTTCTTTGGCTATAGAACTATGCTGAAATGCCAGTTTATAGATAGATAGGTTAAAAGGCGTACTCCCAATAATTGATTTTATTGATGAAATAAGCCTTTTGTCTTTTTCAGAATACCTTAGGGAAAATCCGTAGAGTTGCCTCAGAAGATTCACTATTCGTTTAATTTTCTGAGGATAATAGAAAAATTATGTCCCCCAAAACCGAAGGTGTTACTTAAGGTGACATTTACTTCCCTACTTTGTGCTTTGGAGAAAGTAAAGTTTAATTTATTGTCGATTTCCTCATCATCAGTAAAATGATTGATGGTGGGAGGAACCATTTGATGTTTAATAGCAAGGACAGATGCGATAGCTTCTATAGCTCCTGCGGCACCTAAAAGATGGCCAGTCATAGATTTTGTGGAGCTGATATTCAATTTATAAGCATGTTCGCCGAAAACCTTTTTGATGGCCAAAAGTTCTCCTACATCGCCTAATGGGGTAGAAGTTCCGTGAACATTGATATAATCAATATCCTCAGGTTGCAAATTTGCATCCCTCAATGCTTCTTTCATTACGTTTTGTGCGCCGATTCCTTCGGGATGAGGCGCCGTAATGTGATGAGCATCTGCTGACATACCGCCGCCTACAACTTCTGCATAAATATTGGCTCCCCGTGCTTTTGCATGCTCATATTCCTCAAGAATTAGGCAGCCGGCACCCTCGCCCAAAACAAAACCATCTCTGTCTTTGTCAAAAGGCCTGGACGCAGTTTCAGGAGAATCATTTCTTTCAGAAAGTGCTTTCATCGCATTAAATCCGCCAATTCCAACTTCATTAACAGCGGCTTCAGATCCACCCGAGATAACCACATCGACTTTCCCTAATCGGATATAGTTAAAGGCATCTATCAAAGCATTGGTAGATGATGCACATGCGGAAACGGTAGCGAAATTCGGACCTCTAAAACCATATTTTATAGATATATGTCCTGTGACAATATCTATGATCATTTTTGGTATAAGAAAGGGATTGAATTTTGGAACGCCGTCACCGGTACTAAATGACATTACTTCATCAGAAAAGGTACGGATACCACCAATTCCAGATCCCCAAATTACTCCAGCCCTGTCTAAATTTATTTTGTCGAGGTCGAGGTGGGAATCCTTCATGGCTTCTTCTACAGCAATCATTGCATATTGCGTAAAAGGATCCATTTTTCTAGCTTCTTTTCTATCGAAGTAGTTTTCAGGATTGTAATTTTTTATTTCACAAGCAAACCTTGTTTTAAACTTAGTTGCATCAAAACGGGTAATTGGGCCGGCCCCGCTAACACCATTAGAAAGACCATCCCAATATTCTTGAATAGTGCTACCTATTGGTGTTAGTGCGCCTAGTCCTGTAATTACAACTCTTTTTAAATTCATAAAAGAATTTTTCGGTGCAAATGTTTTTACTTAACGTTTTCTTCCAAATAAGAAATTGCCTGGCCTACAGTGGAGATGTTTTCTGCCTGATCGTCAGGAATAGATATGTTAAATTCTTTTTCAAATTCCATGATAAGTTCTACCGTATCTAAAGAATCCGCACCTAAATCATTAGTGAAACTTGCTTCTGGAGTAACTTCAGATTCCTCTACACCTAGCTTATCAATAATAATTCCTTTAACTTTTTGTGCTATTTCAGACATTTTTTTAATTTTTTTAGTTAAAATTCTCTGCAAAGAAATGCATTTAATGCAATAATGTCAAACAAAATTTTTTAATCTTAATCAAATTTCGGAATCATTTGTTTAAGAATTTCAAAAAGATTTAATTATTCACCATTATTAATATTTGAAACTTGTTGAAACAACCGATTAATTTCTGGTAATTTATTCCAAATTTCAATTTTTAATGCATTACGCCAAAGGTAGAACAAATAATTGCAAAACGAACATAATAATAACGTAAATAGAAATGACCAAAATTGTTGAATTGCATTGTTACGCTAACGTGATACAAATTAAAGTAAGACGACGCTCAGTTTATGAAAAAGAATAAATTAGTTGTTTCGTATGAATACGATTTCGAACTATTGGGGATTACCTCTTCTGTAAAAGAGTATAAGCTTGCATGGGCAATAAATAATTCCTTTAACTTCAAATTAAAAAAGAATGAGGATTTGGTGATCGATTTTAATGGAGGGAAAAAAATTATTATCTCAAATTATATTTTTAAAACGCAGCACAGCAGTTTCAGGCTATTTAAAAACAAGTCTTTTGATAGCGCATCAGATTCACCAAATTATTTAATTCCGGAGCTTAAAAATTTTGACTTTGTTATTGCTATAAATGGTTTTGAAGACACTTATTTGGTTGAAGAATTCATTCACAAGTTAAGAGCAATCGCCGAGGTTATGTACGTGCAGAAGATAGACATTATGGGCTTAAAATCGAAAGACAATCTTATATTTTAACATTATAGCGTTAGGG
>CAMPJM010000483.1 GCA_946886805.1 uncultured Flammeovirgaceae bacterium
GCACGATCAGGCCCTCCAAAGGCATCAGAATAATTTGTTTGGAGGGTTTTACGAACGGTAGCGATATATTCACGAGGAATAATGCAATCAGAGTCAAAGAAAATAAAATAGTTGCCCTTACTCCTTTCTGCCCCGTAATTTCTCGAGAGCCCCGGGCCTGAGTTTTCTTTGAAGAAATAATGCAGGTCTAATTTTGCGGAAAAATCTCCTATAATGCTGCTGCAGCTATTTTGGGAGCCGTCTTCCACCACTATAACCTCGAAATCTTGATCGGATTGGGTTTCCAGACTTTTCATCAATCCCAACATTTCATCCGGGCGATTATAAACAGGAATTATTAGAGAAATTTTAACCATAGAAAAATTTAAGCCAGATTGATTAGAATCAATGGTGGCGAAAATTAATTCATATAGAATCTAAAACCAATAAAAGGAATGTTTTTATAAACCTCAGGTGAGGCAAAGTCTGTAGATGTTTTCGTTTTTTGCGGATCAGATTTCAAAGCACCACCAGAACAAATTAATTATTGAAGGTCGGCTGCGAAGTTTTTGCTAATTCCCTTTCTATGCTTTCTATAATTTGCAGCGAGTCGCGTTTAATTTTCTTAGCCTTTGGTACTATTTCTTCTGAAGAGGCATTATTTGAAATTAATACTCGTACAAGCTCAATGTTTTGATCAAGATCGTCGAGCCCCAAAATCTTTAATGAGGAAGACAAACGGTGTTTTAAAAATCCTATTTTTTCCAGGTTGTTTTCCTCTGTCGCTAAGGAAAACTGAAGTTGGAATGTCTTGAATTCATCTCTTATTTTCTCCAGCAGCTCCCGATAGAAAGTCATTTCACCAAAAGAGAATTCCAACACCTTTTTGTACTGAATTATATCATTCTCTATTTCGTCATTATTAGATATGTTGCCATTCTTGAGCGGCGATTTCTTGACATATTTGTACAGACAGTCATAAAAAGTGTCCGGGACAAAAGGCTTACTTATATAATCATTCATTCCGGAAGCTAATACCTTCTTTCTCACCTCCGACATGGTAGAGGCTGTGAGAGCAATAATAGGGACTTCCTGAAAATAGTTGTCAGCAAAGGACCTGATTTTTTTTGCAGCCTCATAGCCATCCATTTCGGGCATTTGCAGGTCCATTAAAACCATATCAAACTCCATAGACTGTATTTTGTCCAAAGCAATCAAGCCATTGCCAGCTATCACTACGCTGATTCCTTTTTTGTATAGAAACTGCTTCGCAACCAGCTGATTGACCTCGTTATCTTCTACTAGTAAAACCGTTGCGCCAGACAGATCAATTTCTTCCATCTTTTCCAAAGAATCTTCCTCAACATTGCTTTCCGGTGAGGCTTTTTCTATTGTAAGATGGGCAGAAAAAGTAGATCCTTTTCCTAATGTACTTTCCACCGTAATATTTCCTCCCTGCATTTCTGCTAATTTTTTCGAAATTGAAAGTCCTAAACCAGTGCCCCCATATTTTCTGGAGGTATCTGAACTGGCTTGCGTAAAGCTCTCAAAAATGTTATTAAGTTTTTCTTTTGGAATACCAATTCCTGTATCAGCAATTGTAAATTTAATAGCAATATTTTTGGTGGTCTCTTCCAATACATCTACGGTAATATTTACCCCTCCAATTTCAGTAAATTTAATTGCATTACTGACGAGATTCGTAATGATCTGGTTCAATCTTGTGGGGTCTCCTTTTACTTTATCGGGTAAAGCAGGTGAAATATTCATGCTAAGATCAATATTCTTTTCATTAGCTTTGAATTCTAGCATAGAATAGAGTCTTTCAAGCATTAATTTTAAATCATACTCAATATGCTCTATTTCTATTTTACCTGATTCTATTTTAGAAAAATCTAAAATGTCATTTATGAGGGCTAATAAATTATTGGCTGAGAATTGTAACGTTTGCAGGTTTTTCATTTGCTCCTGCTTAGGATCTTGTTCTAATAATAAATGTGAAATACCGACAACCGCATTTAACGGAGTTCTTATTTCGTGACTCATTGTAGAAACAAATTGAGCTTTGGTTTTAGAAGCTTCCTCGGCTTTTTCTTTCGCCACCACTATTTCTCGCTCAAAAGTCCTTCTATCGATAGCAGCACCTATCCATTGGCCCAATAATTGAACAAAATCCTGATCGGCCTGGCTAATCTCCTCTTTTGTTATATTTGAACTGAAGCTTAATGTACCATATTTATTTCCGTCTTTCCATATCGGCACTCCTATATAAGAGGCAGTAAAATTATTTGAAACCGTGGGGTGATGTACATATGCAGAATTTGAAAGCGAACTAATGGCCACCACACCATTTTCCCCATAAGTAATATCACATAAAGTTTCATTTAAAGGATAGACTTTTCTGTTAGGGGTTAAATATTCTTTGGCATCAAAATGCTCTTTTATAAGATAATTACTGTCCGAAATTTTACTCAAAATCCCAAAATCCATATCTAAGGCTAAAGTTGCTTTTTCTATAACCTTTTTTATTCTATCGCTAATGTCTCCGGTTATATCAGACGTTATCTGATATATTTCCCGCATCCTTTTTTGTTGTTGATTCGAAAGCTCTTCCGCTTCTTTTCTGGATGTAATGATCTCAGACATAGCAATTAAGCCTCCAATCTCATTTTTATAGTTGTACCATGGTCTTAGTTCCCATTTAAGCCACTCAACTTTTCCATCAGGGAATATGTGTTTGTCTTCTTCTCTTTTTTCAATACTGCCACTTAGGCATTTGTCATAAATTTTTTTCCAATTGAAAGTCGATTTAGAAAAAATATCGTCGTGTATTTTTCCCACAACATTTTTATCATGAATGGAATAATCCTGACACCATCTGTTGGTTGCTGCGATGTACCTCATGTTTTTGTCAAACATGGCAATTGCTGCAGGGGTATTTTCTACAAAAGCTTTCAGCTCGCTTTGCTTTTTATATAGCAACTCTTCATAGTTTACTCTTTCCGAGATATCTTGAAGGGTGCCACCAATTTTATTTACTTTTCCATTTATAAAATAGGCCCTTCCCACTGTTCTTACCCATTTAATTTGCTTTTTACTGTCATAAAAGGAAAGCTCCAGGTCCCAACTTTTTCCATATTCCAATGATTGGCTCAATTCCCTTTCAATCATTTTTTGGGAGGTATTTGTAAACATTGCAAGAGCAGTTCTGAAATCTAGCTGTTGATCAGCAGGAATTCCGAAAATGCTCGCTATTTCTTTGGTTGCGTAAATTTTGTCTTCCTCTAAATAATATTCCCAACCCCCAACTCTGGCAAGATGCTGCATTTCTTCCAGCATGAATGATAGCCTTTTTCTTTTGGTAATATTTTTTGAAGTAACCAAAAGCTGAACCACGTTTCCTTCACCATCATATAAAGGTTTTAAAGTTGATTCAAACCATTTATAATCTCCATTTTTATGTTTTAACCTGTAGTGATACCGATGCAAAACTTCATCTTTTATAGACTTTGACCGGATTTTTTCGATATCTTCTAAAACAAAGATCTGAAAAGGGTTTTTGTACAATAAGTCGACCGGAGAATAACCCAATAGATATTGGACACTATTGGATACATAAGTAAATACAAGGCCGGGAGCTAAAATGGCTATAAAATCAAGAGAGTTTTCTGCAATTGTCCTGAATTTTTGCTCGCTTTCTGAAAGCGACGACAACTGTATATTCCTGAAGCTTTGGCTTTGATGTTGGAGTAGCGTTTTGCGGATAGCTCTTTCTAACAAGGCGGCGGATATTTCTGAATGCAATAAAAAGTCATAAACACCAATATCAAAAAATAATTTCTCCCTTTGCTCATCGGGTGTTGAAGAAACAATAACAATGGGGTCGACGCTATCACCGTACTCTGCTTTATAAAAATCAACTACATCTTGAGGGTTTTTGCTATCAATGTCCGCTACTAAATAGATGATGGCTGGCTGATGACTGAGATTATCGGTATGTAAATTATAACTCTTATTGATAAATTGTTGGAAATATCCAGAAATTTTAAGCTCCGAAATTAAAATAGTATTTAATTCATCATTAAAACCTAACAAACATATTTTAGTATTCAGCTTTTCGTCCATATCGCTACAATAGTACCAACTTAAAGGTAGATATTTTTATAAAATTACATTAAAAGAATAAATTATTTTACTATTTTAATGCATCAAATAT
>CAMPJM010000484.1 GCA_946886805.1 uncultured Flammeovirgaceae bacterium
CTTCAAGGGTATGGCGTCACATAGCCAATGCAGAGCCGATTGATTTTTACCCCTTATTCAGACCGTTCGTTATTGGTTTTGCCATCCTGATTTTTCCTTTGGTCCTGGCCATGATCAATGGTGTGATGAAACCCACGGTCACAGCAACTTCTGAAATGGTCAAGGGTTCGGATAAAGCCATTGCATTACTATTGGAAGAAAAAGAAAAAGCGATCATGGAAAGCGATGTCTGGCAAATGTATGTCGGTGAATCTGGTAACGGTGACAGGGACAAATGGTACAAGTACACCCACGATGGTGCTTCCACGAGGGGGGAAGGGATTTTTGAAAGCATTGGTAACGACATCAAGTTTGCCATGTCCAAAGCCTCTTATAACTTTCGTAATTCCATCAAAGAATGGATGAGCGAGGTATTAAGGCTACTGTTTGAAGCCGCTGCGCTTTGTATCAATACACTCAGGACTTTCCAGTTGGTGGTCCTTTCCATATTGGGCCCGCTCGTCTTTGGTCTTGCTGTATTCGATGGTTTTCAGCATACCCTTACTGTCTGGCTTGCCCGCTATATCAATATTTTTTTATGGCTGCCAGTGGCCAATATCTTCGGGGCTATCCTTGGTAAAATACAGGAAAAGATGTTGGCACTGGATATTGCCCAGGTGGAAGGATATGGCGATACCTTTTTTAGTCCGACCGACATGGGCTATTTGGTATTCATGATCATTGGTATTGTGGGCTATTTTACAGTCCCATCAGTGGCCAATTACATTGTTCATGCAGCCGGGGGAAATGCTTTGGGGCAAAAAGTCACCAGCTTGTTCAGCAGCACCTCCAGTAGTGTGGTTACCACAGCAGCTACAGGTGCAGGAATGGCAACCCATGCGGCGGGAAAAGCTGCCGGAAGATTGGCGCAAGGTATGGCCGGGAACAATGTAGGCCCTCACCATTTCAAGGAAAATGCAGAAGTGTCAAAGGGATATATGGGCGATAAATTAAAAGGCAGTTCATGATCATTAGATATCACCGATTCTAATATTTCAAATACTAAGATTATGTTCAGACAAACCAAAAACATAGATACGGCTTTCCAGCATATCCGAAGTTTTACAATGCTGGTCATTGTAGGATGTGTTTTCCTTTGCTCCTTCGCTTTGTATAAAAGCTATCGGCTGGTATCCGAAATGCAAAGCAAGGTTTATATCCTGGCCAATGGCAGGGCATTGGAAGCTTATGCCTCCAACAGGAAAGACAATATCCCTGTAGAAGCACGGAACCATGTTAAAGCCTTTCACAGGCTTTTCTTCACCCTTGACCCTGATGATAAAGTGATCAAAGCGAATATCGCCAAAGCAATGTACCTGGCAGATGTTTCTGCAAAAAGAGCCTATGATAACCTCAGGGAAAGCGGTTATTACGCCGATATCATTGCAGGTAACATCAGTCAGGATATTAATGTCGACAGCGTAATTATAGACCTAAATGATTATCCCTATCATTTCCATTGCTACGCTAAACAACACATTGTCCGCATGACCAGTACGGTTTCCAGGAGCTTGATCACCGAGGGGTATTTGCGCAACGTATCCAGGAGCGACAATAACCCCCACGGCTTCTTGATAGAACGCTGGCGGACAATCGAAAACAGGGACCTTAAAATTGAAAACCGTTAAAGCTATGTTATTCAGCAATAAGAAAAAGCAAAAGGTTACCAGGAAAAATGAAGCCCGGGACAAGATTGCAAAAAGTGCTGCCCGCTATTTTATCCTTTGGCAAACTAAATGGGCGGCATGGATGCAACAAAAAACAGAACGATTATCTGGCAAAGGCAAGGTCATGGTACTGATATTGTTTTGCATGCTTGCAGGCGGTACTAGTATTTATATCGCCACAAGCAGTTTTTCAGGTAAGCAAGCACCTCCATTTTCGGTCGGCTCCATTAAACAACCGAAATATATCCAAAACCCTGATGATGAAAAAACAAGAGCTTCTGTCAGCATCAGCGAGGAAGAATACCAGCGGATACACCGGTTCAAACTGTATATGGATAGTTTGGCTATAGCCAATGGCCCTTCCGGTAAAAATCTTTTTGATAGCATCACCACCGCGCGTCCCGGGCTAATAGACAGCATTCTCATCATTGAAAATAGGTATCAGTCGCAAACTAAAAAGTAAATACAATGGAACAACAAACACAGTCCCCCAAATTTCAAAGGCAGCGAAAATTATTGCTGGTGCTACCGGTATTGGTGCTGCCCTTCGTCACGCTTATGTTTTGGGCATTGGGTGGTGGAAAGGCCGAAGATGCCGTTGCACAGGCACAAACAGGGTTTAACATGAATTTACCTGGCGCTTATCTAAAAGAAGATAAGCCTCTGGACAAGCTCAGCTACTATGAAAAGGCGGCTTCTGATTCCGCAAAACTTGAAAAGCTGATGAAAGATGATCCATATTATAACCCTGGGTCTACTATAGGGACAGATGATCATGCCGTGACCGGTTCCCAGGAGAGAGGGTCCGGGTATAAGAGTAGCGGAGTTGACAGTATCAATACATCTCCTTACAGCGGGCCTGCTTATAATGACCCTAATGAAGCAAAAGTATATGAAAAGCTGGAAAAGTTAAGTAAAGCACTTAACCAACCTGTTGCCATACAAGAACAAATGGCCAATGATCCTTTGCCCTATTCCCCTCAAAGCAATGCAGGGGTAAGTGGAGCCGATATTGACCGGCTTGAACAAATGATGCAGGTCATGAACCAAAGTGGTGGCGAAGATCCCGAATTGCAACAATTAAATGGTATGCTCGAAAAGATACTGGATATACAACACCCTGGTCGTGTGCAGGAAAAGCTCAGGCAGCTGTCGGAAACAAGGAGGGGGCAGGTTTTCGCAGTATCCTTGAGCAGTTCAAACGATCCAGCTTCTTTACTGGGCCATGGTTCGATTACCGGAGCAGGACATGACACTGACTTTCATTTCGCCAACCAATCCAACGGTTTTTATTCCCTCGATGATTTTACCACAATAAAGGCTGCACCTAACGCCATTGAAGCAGTAATCCATGAAACGCAAACATTGGTGAGCGGTTCAACGGTAAAGCTCCGCTTGATCAATGATGTTTACATCAATGGCGTACTTATTCCGAAACATAATTTTCTGTTTGGCATAGCCTCACTGAACGGTGAGCGGCTGAATATCAAGATCAACAGCATCCGCTATGAAAATTCACTTTTCCCGGTAGAACTATCAGTGTATGATATGGATGGCTTAAATGGTATTTATATTCCCGGGGCAATCACAAGGAATGTTGCCAAGCAGTCTGCGGACCGATCCATACAAGGGTTTGGATTGCCCACGTTTAACCCCTCATTGGAAGTCCAGGCCGCAAGTGCCGGAATAGAGACAGCCAAAACCCTCCTGAGCAAAAAAGTAAAGCTGGTAAAAGTGACGGTAAAGGCCGGATATCAGGTGCTTTTGCTTGATGACAAACAGAAATAATTAAGTAAAGCAATAATCAATTCATTTAAAATCCCAATTGTATGAAAAAGATAAATGCAGTAATGATAACAGGAATTTTCTTTGCCCTTGTAAGTATCAATGCATTTTCCCAAAATGCCATGAGACCAAAGATGACAGTGATCGAGCCCTATCACCTGGCCATCACTTATTTCAAAACAAGCAACCTGGTGTTCCCCTATGCCATTAAGAGCGTGGACAGGGGCAGTAAGGATGTACTTGTACAAAAAGCCAAAGGTGTTGAAAACGTACTGCAGGTCAAAGCAGGTAAGCAGGGTTTCGAGGAGACCAACCTTACCGTAATAACCGCGGATGGGCATTTGTACTCCTTTATATTAAACTATTCAGCTGATCCATCGACTTTAAACATCCGGTTCATTCCTCCAGGCCAAAAAGATATTGATGCTTTATTTTCGACCGGATTTATAAATGAGGCAGAAATGCAGGCAGATGCGGAAATGATTTTGGGTAAAAAAAGAACAGTACATGGTATCAAAGATAAAAAATATGGGATGAAGTTCCGGTTAAATGGCTTGTTCATCAGGGACAATGTGATATATTTTAAAATTAAGTTGGAGAACCATTCGAATATCAATTATGATATAGACCAGCTTCGCTTCTTTATCCGGGACCAGCAAAAATCCAAACGAACAGCTATACAGGAACTCGAAATCAAGC
>CAMPJM010000485.1 GCA_946886805.1 uncultured Flammeovirgaceae bacterium
ATCAAACACGCGGCATAATCCTTCCTGTGATCCCCGTCGTATAACATGTATCCGTTTGCAGAAATAATTGAACTTCCCCCCACATTATCTAAATCATCAAAATACAAATAAGCAAAAGTTCCAACTTGTTCGCATAATCCTTTCCCTGTGAATTTATTTTCATCGCCGGCACCTAATAGAATGTGAGCGTTAAATAAGGGATTTGCGCCTAAAGCAATTACTTCTCCCTGTACTTCTCTAATGACTCCTCCTTGAAAATAGAGAACACTTTTTGCAACATTTTGCTGAGTATTCATCGAAAAAACCTGACAGTTGTATTTAATTTCTACCCTTGGATCCGTATAGATATTTGATAGCGTATTTTCAATGGTGAATTTGCTATCTACCGGACACAATTTACATACCGCACTACTGCAGCAGGCATTTCGATTTCCCGTAGGTTCAGTAGCTCTGGCGGTCGGCTGGCTGATATATAAGTCACCATACTTTTGTTGCAGTAATTTATCAACAGTGCTAAGTTTCTGAGGTTTTAAAGGATATTTGTTGCTCATACGGAAAGGAGTAATCTCCGGACCGCCTATGGCCATTATTGCTTCAGCTTCTGTGTAATAAGGCTCAAGATCCTCGTAGCTCAATGGCCAATCCTGGCCGACTCCATAAAGCGTCTTAATTTTGAAATCATTGGGAAGAAATCTGGGTGTACAACCTGTCCAACAATTTGAACTTCCACCAAAGTTTGGATCAAAAACCCATGGTTTATCTTCGTTGTTTGTTTTATAGGTAGCTTGGGAAAAGAGAATAGGAGTGGGCATTGAGAGTTTTTCCCCTCGTTCCTGCTTCAACCTTTCCGTATAGGGAAACAGAACTCCTCGTTCCAAAACTAAAACTTTAACTTTGGAGGAAGATTTTTCAAGATATTTCTTAAGAAAAAAACTAGAAGCGAAACCGGACCCTACTATTATTAAGTCGTATTTGATCATTAAATTTAGATCATCGTGATATTGTCGAAGGAAACTGTATAATGGTACAATAAAAAACCCGGGAGAGTTAGTTCCCCCCGGGGTAATTATATTTACAAAGAATTCTATTCAACAATTACTTTTTTCTGAACACTTCGGCCGGATTGCTGTACTGAAATAATATACATGCCTCCACTTAATCCTGATTTCGACATCAACAGTGTATTTAATAGCTCCTGCGCCTTAAATTCTTTCTTGAAGTAAACTTTGCCGACCAAATCGGTGATTTTTAGGTAAACATTACTTTCTTCATCAGAAGAGCTAAGTTCTATTTTAAAGTCGTGGTTTTTGACTGGATTTGGATAAATATTTAAATCAAATACATTTTGATCTTTATTGAACTCGGCTTTTATTATACGAGATGTAGCAAAAACGCCATTGGTATCTACTTGTTTAAGCTGATAGTACATGATACCATTAATAGGCAATCCATCATTAAATAAATAATAGAGCATTTCATGACTATCACCTGCACCATCTACAGTACCTATTTCCTTAAAGTTCTTTCCGTCAAGGCTTCTCAAGACGACAAAGTAATCATTATTGGTCTCTGATGCCGTTATCCAGTTCAATTCTATATGATCATCTTTTGCAATAGCAAAGAAGTCTATAAGTTCTATTGGTAGGATTGCCTCGTCTCCAGTTTTAAAGCTTGCCACATTACTCGCATCAGATAAATTTCCTGCTGCATCTATTCCTTTTACAATAAAGCTATAATCTGTGCTATTTGTGAGACCCCCTATAGACGTACTAACTCTTGTAACAGCGGTTACCTCATTTTCACTTAACAATGACATTCCTTCATTTTGATTGGATAAATTCATTTCTCCAAAAGAAGAATTTATGAAGTTAATAGTGGAATTATCGTCTTCAACTTGATGAATATTATCAACCACATCGCCTAAGGGATCAGTTTGAGCAAAATAGACCGGTTCTCCAATCGGGGGAACATTAAATATTTGGTAGCCCACCACGCCGACCTTATCGGTTGATGGAATCCATGAAAGACTCACGCTTGTGTTGGATACAGATTTTACCGTTAAGTCAGATGGGGCAGTTGGAGGTTCGGTATCGCCAGCCGTTGTTGCATTAACAATATCACTGTTTAATGCTGCATTTGAAATGATCTGTTTTTTTAATCCAGGGCCATTATATCTCACCTCAAGACCAGCTCCACCGCCCCCTTGATTAAATGTAACTGTGATAGGATATGCACCAGGAGTGTCGAATTCATAACCACCCTGTCTTTCCTGCATGGCATGATTTCCATTATTATTTACAACTATTTCATTATTAATAAATAATAAACTTCCATCATCTGAATTAGTGTAGAATGTGTAAGTTCCTGGTTCACTTATAAGTATTTCACCCTCAAATTTAAAGACATAATTGGAAGAACGTTCTGCGAGTCCTATATTAAAATTATCTGTATAACCAGTACTTTTTGGATTAGAGAAATTAAACCCTTGTACATTGGAAGTAGAAGCTTCATAATAGCTGTAGAAAATGTTTCCTACACCAGTTTCATCTGTAAAAGCGGATGTACCATTAACTCCAATGGCTCTAAGTCTGTAGTAATACACAGTACTAGATTCTAACCCTGTATCCTGATATTCAGTAGCATTTGCATCTGCTGTATAAATCAATTCAAAAGGACCAGTAGGTAAATTTGACCTGTACAACTCAAAACCCGTCGCATCAGGATCATTATAGGCCCACGATAAATTTATTTGATTTTCTCGGTTTGTTTGATCCACAATAGCTTCAAAATTCTGAGGTACATCCGGTAATGGGGGAGTTGATACTCCAATTGTACTGCAAAGTATTTCATTCGGAATAGGTTCAAAAGCAGCCATTCCGGGAGCTTTATATTTTACACTAAACTCATAACCACCTCCACTATTGAAATATTTTACCGTAATCCTGTATGCTTTTGAAGTTGTAGCATTAAAGGTTCCTTGAACTGTGGTAGGGGATTGCCTTTTATTGTTTGAAACTACCAATTCCCCATCAATGGATAAAGTACTCCCATCGTCAGATCTGGTATTAAATGTATATTCTCCTTGTTCCAAATATATATACCCTTCATAAATAATTCCAAAATAGGTGACATCCTCGTCAGCAGCATTATAATAATCGACACCAGGGTATAGGTCAAAGTTTCCCATATTACCTGATTCTTTAAGTTCAGTAGAAATTTCTCCAATATCATCTACAGAGTCATAAATAAAGCGGGCGTATAGGTTGTATTGCAAACCACAAAATATTGTAGTTGCTGATGCCTGATTACTTTGTTCGGAAGACTTCCCAGAAGCATCTGTAGCTTTTACCACATAAATGTGATTTGTTTCTGCTGTTAATCCTGTATGAATATAGCTCGTATCTGAGGTAGTACCTACTGCAGTAAGGCTATTATTAGCATTTACTTTATATATCGTATAATCGGCTACTCCTACGTCATCATGAGACGCATTCCAGGATAAAGTGATACTGGTGAGATCCAAATTTGTTGCAGCTGTTAAATTTTGCGGAATAGAAGGTTGTTCTGTATCACCTGATGTAGAGGCACTTAATTCGTCTGCTGTATAAGGAGAACTTCCAATATCATTTACAGCCCTTAATTTATAATAATAAGTGGTTGCAGCAGAAAGATCTTTATCCGCAAAATAAACTACATTATTTTTTGTTTTAGTCACAAACTCATAGGGTCCATTGGGTTGTGTAGCCCTGTAAACCTCAAACCCTGTTTCATTATCTGAATTATCACTCCAAAAAATGTTGATTCGGGATTGTGAAACTGGTTCAACCGAGTAATTAGTGGGAGGTACTACTGCTTCCCTCGACCCGTTTACGGTAACTGTTACTGCCGGAGAGAAAGCACTGGGACACCCATTTTCTTCTGTTACAGAAACTCTATACTGGCCTGCCGTATTTACGGTAATTTCGTTCGTCGTTGCGGATAGATTTTGCCAGTTATAATCAGCGTATCCTTCAGGCACAGATAGTTTAACAGAAGTAACACCTTCTAATGAAGGTAAAATTGCCCCGTGTAAAGAGGGTAAAGTTGTACTTCCGTCTGCTACAATAGTGACGGGTTCCGTCGGATCCTGTTCGGTAATTTCAACAGGATCAGACCATTCTCTAACTGTACTACCTGCCCTTACAAA
>CAMPJM010000486.1 GCA_946886805.1 uncultured Flammeovirgaceae bacterium
GCTTTCGCAGTACTTTCTGTTTTTGCAGCAGCACTTTTAAACCCGCCCCTACCTTTCTTTACTGGTGCAGCTTCCGCAAGTGACAGACATTCCTCCAATGTCAGCTCCTCAGGTTCTTTATCTTTGGGTATTTTTACATTTTGCTTGCCCACTTTTATGTAGGGGCCCCAGCGGCCATTCAAAATCTGCACTTCTGCATTTTCTTCAAACCCTTTTATAAACTTCTCAGCATCAGATTTCCTTTTCGCTTCTATTATCTCTATAGACCTTTCATGGGTCACAGACAATGGGTCTTCTTCTTTAGGCAGGGAGTAAAATTTACTGTCATGTCTGATATACGGCCCAAACCTTCCTATAGCGGCTACCATTTTCTTGTCTTCATACTCCCCTACCTCACGCGGAAGTTTAAATAATTCCAATGCATCCTCAAGCGTAATATTCTCTATAAACTGGCCTTTCCGTAAGCTTGCGTATTCCGGTTTTTCTTCCCCCTCGCTATCGCCAATCTGTACAATAGGCCCAAATTTACCCAGTCTCGCTATTATCTTTTTGCCAGATTTGGGATCAATGCCTATATCTCTGGAGCTTCCAACAGAAGACCTTTCTATTGTTTCGGTTTTCTCTACTCTTGGATGGAAACGACCATAAAAGTCTTTGATCATCTCAGCCCATTCCAGATTACCTTGCGCAATTTCGTCAAATTCCTTTTCAACAATGGCAGTAAACGAGAAGTCAATTACATTCGGAAAATGTTTTACAAGGAAATCATTTACAACCATGGCAATATTGGTCGGAAACAATTTATTTTTTTCAGTACCTGTTATCTCAGTATTTTCTGTTCGTTTAATATTGTTTTGTTGCAGAACTAATTCTCTGTATTTCCTTTCCTTGCCTTCACGAAACTCCTTTACAACATAGCCTCTTTTTTGAACGGTGGAAATAGTTGGAGCGTAGGTAGAAGGTCTTCCAATCCCCATTTCTTCAAGTTTCTTCACCAAACTTGCTTCTGTATATCTCGCAGCTGGCCTGGTAAACCCTTCCCGGGCCTTTAGGTAGTCAAGTTCCAGCTTTTGCCCCACTTCCAAAGGAGGCAGCATTCCTTTTTGCTCCTCATCAGTATCTTCGTCATCTGTAGATTCAATGTATACTTTCAGAAAACCTTCAAACTTAATTACCTCTCCGGTTGCCGTTAAAGTCTGTGGTACAGTTGAAATACCAATAGTTGCCGTGGTTTTTTCCAGTTGTGCATCCGCCATTTGTGAGGCAATTGCCCTCTTCCAGATCAGCTCGTACAAACGTCTTTCGTTATTATCACCTCCTACTTCCTGTCTTCCGAAATCCGTAGGTCTGATAGCCTCATGCGCTTCCTGAGCCGAAGCAGATTTTGTTTTAAATACACGCTGATGTACAAATTCCTTTCCAAATGACTTAGTAATTTCATTGGTAGCACCATTTATGGCCTCCTGAGAAAGATTTAATGAATCAGTTCTCATATAGGAAATTTTACCAGCCTCGTACAGCTTCTGCGCCAAAGTCATCGTTTGCGCTACAGAAAAACCCATTTTGCGCGAGGCTTCTTGTTGTAAAGTCGAAGTTGTAAACGGCGGTGCAGGAGTTTTCTTGGTAGGTTTTTTCTCAAGGTTCTTGATACTAAATTCCGCACCTTTGCATTTTTCCAGAAAAACCTGTGCTTCTTCTTCGGTTTTGAATCGTTCTCCTAACTCTGCCTGTAATACTTTGCCATTACCAAGGTTGAACAAAGCAGTTACCTTAAAAGACGAGGTAGTGTTAAACTTATCAATTTCACGCTCCCTTTCTACCACTAATCTTACTGCCACCGACTGAACCCTACCAGCTGAAAGACCGGTTTTTATTTTTTTCCACAATATTGGTGAAAGTTCAAAACCTACCAATCTGTCCAAAATTCTTCGGGCTTGTTGCGCATTCACAAGATCCAGGTCTAGCCCACGTGGATTCTGAATGGCATTAAGAATGGCATTTTTAGTAATTTCCCGAAAGACTATTCGCTTTGTATTAGAGTCATTTAAAGATAAAGCTTCTTTTAAGTGCCAGCTGATGGCTTCTCCCTCACGGTCATCATCACTCGCCAGATAAATCATCTCAGAATCCTTTACAAGCTTCTTCAACTGCCTTATTACATCCACCTTATCTTTGGTGATTTCATAGGTTGGCTTGAAACCATTTTCCTTGTCAATTGCCTTGTCTCCCTTAGGTAAATCCCTAACGTGACCATAACTTGAGGTCACCAGGAAGTCTTTTCCGAGGTACCCTTCAATCGTTTTGGCTTTGGCTGGAGATTCTACTATTACTAGGTTTTTTGCCATTTTTTTCTGTTTTTGAAATTATCGCGTTGGTCAAATATCAATAAATTTTTCTAATAATTGCAAACTACATTCAATATATCCTGTAAAATCCTTACATTTAAAACCCAGATGTACTCACAAAAGATAAAAATTTAATACCAAAATGGTTCGAACATTATATTTGATTCGACACGGAGAGGCGGAAGAATCCATGTCAAGTGAAAAAGATTTTGACCGAAGACTTACACCTTTAGGTCATCGTAATAGCTCAAGAATGGGTAAGCTCCTAAGCGATTACGATGTAAATCCGGATCTCCTAATCGCCAGTACCGCGGTAAGAGCCAGGGATACGGCCGAATTAATATCCGAACAAATTAAATTACCTTCGCATAAAATAGATTACCTGGACGAAGTATATAAAGCTTCCGTTAGGAGTTTATTTAATTTTATCTCCGAACTTGATGTTGAGTACAAAACCGTAGTTATTGTGGGGCATAATCCGGTCTTGATTTATCTTGGAGAATATTTAACTAAAAAAGCGATTGGCACGCTGGTTCCCTGCGGAATTTTACAAATAGGTTTTGACGTTGACAGTTGGTCATCTGTAGCCGAGGGAAATGGTACTTTAATGAATTATTATGTACCCGCTGCTTTTAAAGAGGAATAGATAACGGTTTAAAGTTAAAGGTTCAAAATTGAGGGTTTAAAGTTAGGTTTAGGATTAAAAGTTCAAAGTTTGTCACGGTCACTCTGCTCACCGCAGTCGCTCGGCTTTGACGAGTGACCACATTTTTTAGTCCTCTGGGCGGAATGAAAGCTTCAAGACCATCGTTAAACCGATCCCAAATGGTCCTCGTTTGTAATGTGGACCTATGAGATATGCGATTGTATCGCATCAAACAAAGAATATTTCTTATTTCAAACTGTCCAGCAATTCGATAATTACTTCATACACCCTTTTTAGCTCATGCTCTTTTATAACGTAGGGAGGTAATACATAAACTACGTTTCCCAATGGGCGCAATAAAATATCCCTTTTGAGGAAAAACGGATAAAGCTGGTGCCGCGCCTCATTAAAATAAGAAGTATCTTTAAAGGAATCTATTTCCAGTGCAGCTATGGTACCCATGTGCCTTGCAGATCTCACCGCTGGATGTAATCTTATTTCTTCTACAAACTTTGCCTGCTGCTTTTCTATTGCCAGTAAATTTTCTTTGGTTTCGCTGGTGTTCAGCAATTCCAAACTGGCTATTGATGCAGCACACGCTATGGGGTTTGCCGTGAAAGAATGTCCATGGAAGAAAGTTTTCAAAATATCATCAGAACGATAGGCATCCATTATTGCATCCGTGCAGGAAGTGACACCCAAAGCCATAGTGCCTCCTGTCAATCCTTTAGACAAACAACAAATATCAGGCGACTGGCAAAGGTAATCACTGGCGAACATTTTTCCAGTACGGCCAAACCCGGTCATCACCTCGTCTGCTATACAAATGACCTCCTCTTGTCTGCACATAGCTATCATTTCATCCAGAATAGCTTTGCTGTACATGCGCATACCGGAAGAGCCCTGGATCAAAGGTTCATATATAAAACAGGCGACCTCATTTGATTTTAATTTGCCTTTTAATTGCTCCAGGGTTTCGCCCTCATTTTCTTTATGAGGAAACTTCAAAAATTCTACTTCAAACAAATGCTTGTCAAAAGGCGCGGAAAATGCTCCTCTTTCCCCTACTGACATAGCACCAAAAGTATCACCATGATAGGCACCTTCCAGGGCAATTACCTTTTTCTTTGGCGTTCCTTTGTTATACCAATATTGAAAAGCCATTTTTAAAGCCACCTCTACAGC
>CAMPJM010000487.1 GCA_946886805.1 uncultured Flammeovirgaceae bacterium
TCGATGTCCTTGATCCATCCAACGCCAAACAGAAAATTAAAGGATGGGTACACGTTCTTTATTAATTGTTAAATCGAAATAAATTAAGAGTCATCCTATTTTCCCACCGTTTTTGGTAGGAAAATAGGATTTTTTTTAAATTCTGCTCTCGATCTCTTGGGTCGTCACGACGCAGGAGGGAACTTCTCTCCAATAAAACAGATGCATAAATCATCATTTTTTAAACATTAATAGTGAAGTGAAGTGTTCTACATAAATTAACATAATGCAAATATTTTTTTATGTTTGCCATTATTTTTAGAGATCACCAAAATTATTGATAATGAAAGCTTATATTTTCCCAGGACAAGGTTCACAATTTCCCGGCATGGGGCAAGATTTGTATAACAGTTCAAAGAAAGCCAAAACATTGTTCGAAGGAGCCAATGATATTTTAGGTTTTAGAATAACTGATATTATGTTTAATGGCTCAGAAGAAGAGCTGAAACAAACAAAAGTTACCCAGCCGGCTATTTTTTTACACTCTGTTATTTTAGCTTTAATCTCTGAGGATTTTGAACCAGATATGGTAGCAGGCCATTCTTTGGGAGAATTCTCCGCATTGGTATCCAATAAGGTATTGTCTTTTGAAGACGGACTGCGGCTGGTAGCAACAAGAGCAGAAGCAATGCAGTACGCCTGCGAGGTAAATCCATCTACAATGGCAGCAATATTGGGTTTGGAAGACGTAAAAGTACAGGATATTTGCAGAGAAATAGAAGACGAGGTAGTTGTTCCTGCTAATTTTAATTGTCCTGGTCAACTGGTAATCTCTGGGTCTTTCAAAGGAATAGAAATAGCTTGTGAAAAGGCAAAAGAAGCAGGAGCTAAAAGGGCAATTCCATTGCAGGTAGGGGGCGCTTTTCATTCGCCTTTTATGGACCCTGCGAAAGACCGCTTGCAAAAAGCAATAATGGAAGCGTCTTTTAATCAACCAAGATGCCCGATTTATCAAAATGTGGATGCAATGCCCTCAACTGATATAGACACCATAAAAATAAATCTAATCGCTCAGCTTACCGCTCCCGTTTTATGGTCTACAACGGTTTCCAATATGGTGACTGATGGAGCTAAACAATTTATTGAGTGTGGACCTGGTAAGGTGTTGCAGGGATTGGTAAAGAAAGTTAATAGAGAGGCTGAAACTTCGAGCATTTAATTTAAAACATTAAAGCAGGGTGGTAGAACTGTAGAGACAAGGCATGCCTTGTCTCTACAGTTCTACCAAGTTCCCTATTGTCCCTATTGTCCAACAGGTTCCCCTATTGACTGGCACCGTCCTCATTGTCATTCAGGAGGAAACCTGTTAAAAACTTGCAGTTCAGCCAAAGTTGGAAGACCAAGTTTAAATAACCTCGCTGCCATTATGCAACAAGGTCCTGATTAACCCAATCTCACGCAATATCAATTGACTTTTTTTACCTCCAGTATATCTTTACACTCTTGCAATAATTGAGTATTGCTTTTGCCTAACGCTGGATGAACAAAACTGTCTGCAATTTCCACTAAAGGTATTAAGGCGAATCGACGGTTTGGAAGTTCTGGGTGTGGTACGGTTAGTTCCGGGGTGTTGATTTGCAGGTCTTCATAATACAGTATATCTATGTCAATCAATCTTTCCCGCCATTTTTCAACTCTTATTCGACCCATGTCTTTTTCAATTGCCTGAAGAGCGTCCAATAGCTCGAATGGATTTTTCTCTGAACTTACTCTCACGGCAATGTTATAAAATGAAGGTTGATCTAATTTTCCCCAGGCCGCAGTTTCATAAACAGAAGATTTTGCCGTAATGACGCCGACTTCCATGGCGATTTTTTGAAGGGCTGTGTTTATATTGCTCTTTTTATCTCCTAAGTTGGTTCCTATCAATAAGTAAATTCCATCTATCATTCTCATTCCCCAAAAATATAAATTCACTTTTACTTATAGTCTTATTCTTCGTAATATTGTTCTTGGATTTTTTTGCTCGAGATTAAAAGCATTTTTATTTGATCTCAGGTAAAAATTTGAGTGAGGTTGCACCACGTAGGAAGTGGACGCAATAATCTACTTTATTTGATCATTTATTTTAACGCATTTATATATGAATTTCCTTAGAAATCTTTTAGCCACAATACTGGGCTTATTTATTTTTACCTTTTTATGTTTTCTATTGTTTATAGGAATTATAAGCATAGCGTCTACAGAGAAGGAGGTGCAATTGGCGGACGCTTCCATTTTACATCTGAAATTGAACAGACCTATCGTGGAAAGAAAAACTGAAGATCCTTTCGCAGCTTTTAATGAAGCACTTGGTGGCGGCGAAGGAGCAATTGGGTTAAAGGAAATAAAAGAGGCTATATATCATGCTAAGAACGACCCTAAAATAGAAGGTATATTTCTGGAACCTCAGTATCTCAGTTCAGGATTTGCTAAACTCGAAGAAATAAGAGACGCTTTAGATGATTTTAAATCTTCCGGTAAATTCGTTGTCGCATACAGTGAGGCCTACAGTGAAGCAGATTATTTTGTGGCATCTGTGGCAGAAAAAATTTACCTCAATCCGATGGGAATGTTGGAGTTTAATGGCCTAAGTACAGAAGTTGTCTTTTTAAAAGGCACCTTAGACAAATTAGGAATTGAGCCTCAGATATTTAAGGTGGGAGATTTTAAAAGTGCTGTAGAACCTTTTACCAGAACAGAAATGAGTGAGCCAAGCAGGTTACAAACAGAGTCTTTTATCAATTCTATTTATGATTCTTACCTGGAAAGAGTTGCTGAGTCGCGGGGCGTAGAGATAGCCAAACTAAGGGAAATCTCGTCCTCAATGTTGGTTCAAAACGCAAATGATGCCCTAAATTATAAATTGGTATCTGACTTAGGTTACAAAGATGAAGTTTTCGATTCTTTTAAGGAAGAGATTGGTGTTAAAGAGGATGAAGACCTTACCTTTATTGATCATGTTAATTATCTAAAGACCTTTACCAAAACAGAGATATCACAGAATCGAATAGCAGTAATAGTGGCAAATGGAAACATTGTGACGGGTGAGGGGTCAGATGTTTCAATTGGTTCGGACCTTTTTGCCGAGGAAATTAGAAAAGCCAGGAAGGACGATAAAATAAAGGCTATCGTATTAAGGATAAACTCACCCGGAGGAAGTGCTTTGGCCTCAGATATTATTTGGAGAGAGGTAAAACTTGCACAAAAGGAAAAGCCCGTAATAGCCTCCATGTCTGATGTTGCAGCCTCTGGCGGCTATTATATTGCCATGGCGTGTGATACCATTGTTGCACATCCTACTACCATTACGGGATCTATAGGAGTTTTTGGAATATTGCCAAATGCAAAGGAATTTTTAGAAGAAAAGCTTGGGGTGACAACAGACGTGGTAAAAACCGGTAAATACTCAGATATTCTTACAGTTACGAGACCTTTGTCTGATTTTGAAAAGCAGATTTTCCAGAAAAGTGTGGAGGAAATCTATGAAACTTTCACAAAAAAGGCTGCGCAAGGCCGTGGAATGCCGATTGAAGATCTGAAAGCAGTAGCTTCTGGTCGGGTATGGTCTGGTGTAGAAGCAAAAGAGAAAAAATTAATTGATGTTTTTGGTGGCCTGGAAGATGCTATCAACATTGCCGTTAATAAAGTGGGAATTGAGGATGATTATAAAGTTAATTATTATCCAAAGCAAAAAAGCATGTTAGAGCAATTTTTGGAAGAATTTGGAGGTGAGGTCAGATATTCGTTCATGAAAAATGAATTTGGACAATTAGCGCCCTACATCCAAAAGTTAAAAGAATTGGAAGAGTTATCCGGCATTCAGGCTCGCATGCCTTTTGATTATGTGATCCAATAAGAGATGGTAATTAAGCGTGAAGATTATGCACTAATACTATTTGATATAGTTAATTGGAAATAATATTCGCCAATTTTGGATAAGAGTTAACCTAAAAACACCAAACTTTTTATACCTTAGACTTCTTATATTTCAAAAGGTATTGTAGTAGAAAAATAGATGGAATGACTGAAATTAGAAATAACTGGACCAGAGAAGAAATTGCAGAAATATATAATGCACCGGTTTTAGATTTGATTTATCGTGCTGCCACTGTGCATCGAAATTATAATGACCCGCAGGAGGTTCAGGTTTGTACC
>CAMPJM010000488.1 GCA_946886805.1 uncultured Flammeovirgaceae bacterium
CTTTTTACCTGGGAAAATGCCGGTAAAAATTTATACGAACAGATGCATAACCTGGACAAAAAGGAATTAAACCAGGTTGAAAAGATATTAAAAGACATTAAGCCGGATCAATACGCTGATAATTTTTTGAAGGCGGCTGCAATTGAAGATTATGTAAAAACGAAATTTTATGTTGACGAAAACGCTTCGGGGGAAACTGTAAATATAGAATTTATTGCGAAACAAAAATTTACCAGCAAATATGGTGTTACCAGGCTAATGGTAGCACTGCTTGAACAGGCAAATATCCCCGTAGAACTTGTTCTTACCAGTGATCGCAGCAATGTAAAAATGGATGGAGAATTTGAATCATATAATTACCTCGAAGATTACCTTATTTATCTTCCTGAGGAGGATAAATATATCGCACCTTATTTGCATCAGTACCGCTTGTCGATGACTCCTCCACAATACACAGGGAATCAGGGGCTGTTTGTCAGAACCATGAAGGTAAGAGATTACAGCCATCCGGTTTCGGAGATAAAGTATATAGAGCCTGCAAAAGCTGAAGAGAATTTCGACAATATGCTCGTTGCGGTTGATTTTGATCAAAACCTTGGTTCAAATATTATAAGGCTTGAAAGAAGCTTCAAAGGTTATCAGGCTTCGTACATAAAAGCAATTTTACCCTTGTTGGAAGAAGAAAAAAAAGAAGAGTTACTAAAGGATCTTGTAAAATTTATGGCGCAGGATTCAGATATCAAGGAAATGAAATTTGAAAAAACAGACTTCGATTTTAAGACCTATAGCGATCCAATCAATATCAACAGCAATTTTGAAACTGCTGCATTTGTGGAGCGTGCAGGGCCGACAATTCTTTTCAAAGTCGGACAATTAATTGGTCCTCAATCTGAGCTTTATCAGGAAAGCAAACGCAATTTGCCTGTGGCAAATGACTATAACAGGAGCTACAATCGACAAATAAACTTAGTGATACCAGAGGGTTATAAAATCCAGAACCTAAAAGATATTGCTATAAACCAATCAGCTACCAACGAAGCTGGTGAAGTTATTTATCATTTCAAATCCGACTATAAAGTAGAAGGAAAGGAGCTGGTAATAGATATTACCGAATCTTACGATCAGATTTACTATCCGCTTGAAAAATTCGAAGAGTTTAGAAAAGTGATCAATGCAGCTGCAGATTTTAATAAGGTTGTTTTGGTAATGAAGAAAGGATAATTAGCGCGTTTGGTGAATTAAACGATATTGGTAAAAAACTTTTCTTTACAAGGAGAGGGCAAGAACTTGCCCCGAAGAATTTTACAGTTGAGGTCTAATAACACCCTGATTTAAAGAATGTTAATTGTCAGGATTGATTTTACACGAGAGGCTGGCTTATTGCCATTTTACTAAAATTTTCAAAGAACACAAAACCAGTCGAGAGGTTGTCGCCAATATTACTTAGCGTGAGCTCTGGTTATGAGATGGGAAATGTTCTATTTTATTTTATTAAAATTCCTTTTCATCTCTCTCATTTCTTCGGCATAATTCACGTACTTTGCAATATGAGTTTAGAAGTGACAGCCCTTAATTCCGGTAGCAATGGCAATTGCTTTTATATTGGCAACGAAAGAGAAGCTGTGCTTATAGATGCCGGAATAAGCTGCCGGGAGATAGAACGACGGATGGAACGGCTCAATCTTTCCATGAAAAAAGTAAAGGCACTTTTTATTTCTCATGAGCATACGGACCATGTCCGCGGTGTGAGAGTGCTATCTAAAAAATACCAACTGCCTGTTTACAGTACTCCTGGAACCTTAAAGGAAGCACATTTAAGTTATTACAATCCTCTGAATTTACAGCTCGCCCCTTATGAGGATATAGGGATAGGAAATCTAATCGTAACTGCTTTTCCAAAAAATCATGATGCCCATGATCCTCAAAGTTTTGTGGTGAAACATCATGATGTGTGTGTAGGTGTATTCACAGACATAGGTATGCCCTGTGAGCATGTGATCAAACATTTCAATTGTTGTCATGCCATATTCCTGGAAACCAATTACGATACCCAAATGCTGGCAAACGGCAATTATCCCTATCATTTAAAGCGTCGTATAAGCAGTCATTTTGGGCATCTTTCAAATGAGCAAGCCTTGGAGCTGTTTTGCAACCACAGACCGGAGTTTATGAGCCACGTGTTTCTTTCCCATCTTTCAAAAGAAAACAATGATCCTGAGCAGGTGCATAATTTATTTCGGGCACATGCCGATGGAGTTGAAATTGTCCTCACTTCGCGGGATTCTGAAATACCCGTGTACACAATTAACAGCGTTGCTACTCACAAAATTAAACCCGTATCGATAAAAGCAGAGCAGCTTTCTCTATTTGCCTAAATAAACTTGCGTTACTTATATTTAAAAGATGCTTAAAAGATTGATTAGAGGTTTTGCAGCAATTTTTCAGGGTGAAATATTAGCCTATGTCATTTTGATAATTCTTGTTGTAGTTATAGCCGGGCTTGCCTGGATCTTTTAACCCACATTGCATCACTAATTTCTATCCTCGCAAGTACTTTTTCAAAAATTGAAAGTAAACACTGCTTTTGCTTGAGGGAAAGTATTAGGGTCAACCATTATTCCTGGATATCTACTTAAACAAAGACTTCCTTCTAATTCAAAGGAATATCATTCCCCATTATTTATTAGCTTTACCATATTAGTTTAAAATGCCCATTTTAATTTGGATCTAGGGCAGAACACTGTTATGTTATGGATGCAGAAAAAAAAATCGCCATCTACAAAAAATCAAGCGATGACTTTCTTCAAGCTTATCAATCTTCTTTTTATCAGATATTGCTTTTCAGGGGGACAGGTACATTTTTAGTAGACTTTACCGAATTTGATTTTTCAGGAAATACCATTTTATTTTTAAGCCCTTATCAACACTTTCAGTGGAACAATCAATTAAAAACAAACATTGAATCCCTGGAATTTCATGGTGATTTTTATTGCATAGAATACCATAAAAAGGAGGTTGCCTGCAATGGATTGCTTTTTAACAACATCTATTTATTCCCACATATAAGCATTGACGATACCAGCTACAATTTAATAGTATCTTTCTTCTCAAAGATTAAAGATGAGAAAAGTTCGGGCAACGAGTTTTCAACAGCAATACTAAAAGCATATTTACAACTCATTTTAGCATTGTGCAGCAAGGAAAAAAATATACTCATGGCTAATGGACCTACCGAAGATTCTGAATTACATGATTTGGTTCATTTTCAGAATCTGCTCGAACTGCATTTCTTAAAAGAGCGAAGTGCAGCATTTTATGCTTCTAAATGTTGTTTATCAATAGGAGCATTTGGAAAAAAAATTAAAAAGAAATTTGGAAAAACACCCACACAACTTATTCAGGATAGGGTGATTTTGGAGGCGAAAAAGATGTTACACCTTACCACTAAATCCATTAAACAAATAGCTTCTGAATTAAATTTTGAGGACGAATTCTATTTCAGTCGATATTTTAAGAAGAGTGTCGGCCTCTCGCCGCTGCGGTATCGTGAAAACGTGGGAATATCCATTGTGGCAAAATAATCTATGGCAAAACCTATTTTGTCCATTTTAAAGGCGCTAACCTTCACCTAATTTTGCTAAAAAAAAAGTAAAATGAGGAGTTTTTTAAAAATACTGGCCGGAAACCAACCAAATTTTATTCACTTTATTCAAATTGCCATTTTTGTGGTAATGGCCTGGATAGGTGGTTTAAAAGCATTTCAATATGAAGCGGATGGCATAGTTCCCTTTGTAGCGAACAGCCCTTTAATGTCTTTCTTTTACGCTAATGAAGCACCTGAATACAAGGAATATAAAAATCCTGAAGGAAAGACAGTCCTTAGAAATATTGAATGGCACGAGAACAATAACACCTACCTTTTTGCTTATGGATTAGGCACCGTAATAGTGATAATAGGAGTCTTAACATTGCTCGGCATCTGGCTTCCGAAAGTAGGATTGGTCAGTGGCTTGTTGACCTTTGGTATGTCATTGGTGACCTTGTCTTTTTTAATAACCACGCCCGAAGTATATGTGCCGAACCTTGGGGGCGATTTTCCGACGCCTCAGTTCGGGTTCCCATATTTGTCAGGTGCAGGGAGATTGGTCTTGAAAGATATTATAATGATGGGCGG
>CAMPJM010000489.1 GCA_946886805.1 uncultured Flammeovirgaceae bacterium
CCATTGAAGTTCTTATAAAGGAATCGGAATTAATAATTTGATAAAGCTGTTCGTGCGCTAATTTCTTATGCTATGATTATTTTTGGTGAATTGTCATGATCTTACAAAACCAATAAAAATGAAAAGTGTATCCAAAAGAGTTGAGGAAATATTTGCCCTATATGAAAAATATGGTCAACAGGATTATATTGGAGAACCTGTCTCTCAAATTGAACACATGTCACAGGCAGCGCAAATGGCTATTGCAGGGGGGTATGATAATGAAGTAATTTTAGCAGCCTTCTTTCATGATATTGGCCATATTTGCGTGAACCAGGAAGATGTGAAAAACATGGATGGGTATGGTATAGCAAGTCATGAAACAATTGGGGCCTCTTACTTAAAGGAAATGGGATTTTCCGACAAAATTTTGACGCTTATTGAAAGCCATGTCCCGGCCAAAAGATACCTGACATTTGTTGAGCCGGCTTATTACAACGACCTTTCTGAGGCCAGCAAAAAGACACTGGAATTCCAGGGCGGCGTTATGTCTGCAGAAGAAGCAGAGGCATTTGAATCAAAACCTTATTTCAAAGAGCGCATACAGTTAAGGAAGTGGGATGAAATGGCCAAGGAAAAATATATTCCAATTATTGATCTGAATATTTTAAAAGATAGAACAAAAAGACACCTTCAACAAAAGATTAAATAAGTCTCCCATAGGTGCTTGTCAATTCAAAATTGCTACCCGCACGCCATCACTAGGATTAATGAAAGCCCAATATTTAAACTTAGCATTACTGATCAAACGCAATTGAATTGTACTTCTATAAATTATGTTAGATAATTTTCATTAACAATTACATAAGTATTTTATAACCCAAAGTTTCGGTTTTCTATTGAAGGAAATGACAATTTTGATACCGGATAAACAAACGCAACAGTAATGGGAAATCAACTTAACCGCTATAAAAAGTTAGATCGATTTGCGGCTCCGATAAGCAGTAAATCATTTAAGGGATATTTTGTGAATTTTAAAGAAAAGAGCAACAAGCTCCCTTCCATAAAGCTGAATGTCAGTGTGAAAAAGGACATTTTGAATTTGGAGGTATATTGTAATACCAACCAAGATTTTGAATTCATCAAAAAAGATATCTTTGACTTTTTCAAATTAGGCGATATCAAGAATTCTTTCATGAGATATTACGATCTGGAAAATGGGAATAGATTGTGCGATTCAGCAAGTCTTTTAAAACTGGATAAGTCAGAAATTCCAACATTATTTGTTTGATGATCCGACATGTTTATAGAACCGCACATAATCAACTATGGCAGATACTGGCAATTGGCTTTCATCAACTGCCTTTGTGTTATCCAGATAGGAAGCGATAGTGGTAATCCAGATGTTAACGCTTCCTTGTGGAAGGTCTTTTATATCAATGGTTCTCACCTCTTTGTTATCAAAATAGTATTTTACATAATCAGGGGTATATTCACATGAAAACAGGTGAAAGTCTTCAGCCAAATTAGCTGTAGGGATATACATCCCTTTCATATCTACATGCCCCCCTTTCCATTTATGGAGATTAACGCTGTATCCGTTACTATTCTTCGAGTCGTTTTCGCAGATATCGATTTCTATTGTAGCAGCGGTCGAACCCGTTCCTCCGGTGCCATCATGGTTCATCAGCCAAAAGGAAGTATGCCAGCCCGCTCCTTTTGGTATTTTCATCCGAACCTCATAATAACCATATTGAAAAGTATCAATGGATATGATACCGGCACCGGTATAATCTTTACCGCCTGATTTTTCCTTTTGGCCTCTAAGGTGCAATAAACCATCGGAAACTTGGACATTTTCAGGTAATTGTGTACTCCAGTGTTTGCTGTCTGTGCGATACTGCCATTTTTTCTCATTTAAAGAGGATTGATTAAATTCATCAGAAAATGAAAGTTGGTAGGTTTTTCCATTTACTTTGATCTTTTCTTCTTTGGTGCTTTGACAAGCAAAACTTAAGATTAAAAGACCCACGAATAAGGCATTTTTCATAATATACTTTTTAAATTTTTTACTATTTGTTTGCATTACCGACACAGTATTCTGGCCTTCTCGGTAAGATTTGGGATATTAAGACCTGGAATTTTTAATCCGATAAATTAAAAAACATTCCAGCAAGCTAACTAGGGTCGGAATAAACAAAAGGGGATAATACTTCTTGCCATATTTTATAGCCTTCAGGTTTCATATGCAGGCTATCGCTCAGAAATATATGATCAAATACTTTCCCGTCATCGTCCAACATCTCAGTCCATACGTCTCCAAATTCTGTGCGTGGCGTTCTTTCCGCGTATTTTCTTAACCTTTCATTTAAAGCTTCGTATTGTGACCTCAAATGTTTTCTACGTGGGGTAAGGCTCGGCTTGGGTGAAATAAAAATTACGGGTACACCGGGCAACGCTTTGGCAATCATATTGCGAAGCTGTGCTGCATCTGCAAGGATTTCATCATTTGATTTCCCTGCTGCTATATCATTATCGCCTTCATAAATAAAAATCTTCGAAGGCTTGTAGGGATAAATTAGCCGATCAGCATAATAAATCAAATCTGAAAATTGCGAGCCACCAAAACCGCGGTTCAAAACCTCTGCCTCTGGAAAATAGTCGGCAATATCATGCCACATCCGGATGCTCGAACTTCCGGTAAAGAGGATCATTCCTTCTTCAGGAGGGTTTTGAATATCCTGTTTTTCATAAGCCTGAACCTCGTTTTCCCATCTTTGGGCAGGCTCCTGGGCATAAATGAACCCGCTTAAAAACATGAATATTATTAATAATTTAATTTTCTTTTGAAACACCTTCATGATTTTATGTTTAATTGATACAAAGTATGACGTGAATTAAGTAAAAACTTAGTCCATTTGTATTGTTATCTTCATTTGATTCCATCTATAATTGGTACTCCAGTATTTTCCATTTTCATCTTTCATGGCATCCGACCAGATCAATACCATTTCCTTCCCGTCCTTGCTGATCCATTTTGGGGACAGCTTTGGCTGGTAGGTGCGGTTTTCAGGATCATCGACTGTCCAGTAATCCGTATAAAAAAACCTATGCCATGGTCCATAGGGTTTTTCCGAGTACCAAAACCCTAAACTACCGGTTTTAGTATGCACCCAGCCATCGTAATAATCCTCATCAGCATTAGTCATGCCTCGCCCTGCATAGGTACCGCCGTTTACCATGATGTAAAGTCCAAGTCCCTGATTCCAAACAACCGACGGTAGCCACGAATACCAACCAAAGTAATGACCATCCTTATTTTTCCGTGGGAATTCATGCACATATCCTCGCTTCATAATATCTGAAGACCATATAGCCTTGTCCCCATTATAGCGTACAAAATACTCCCAGGAATCCCGAATGCCGAGCTTACCAGAAGGTACACGGGCAAGAAGTAATTGATTAGATTGTGCACCTTCAGGTGAGTACATGTAGAGGTATTTGTCTTTGGCGGCACTTTGATCTTGTCCGCGCTGAACAAAGCTAAGGTAGGAAAAAGGATAAGCTTCCTGCTTCAGATGTGGCAGTCCAAACTCTTCCAAAAAAAACATTTCATTTTTATTCACCTCGTTGCGCCTCGAATCATCCGGTTGGATCCGGAGTTCCTTACCATTGCGATCCACCCGATACCAGGTTTCCCCATTATCATAAGATTTCAACAATTTAATGCCACGGAAAGGCCCCCACCAACCGTCCCAGGGCGTTTTGGATATTACAGAGTAGATTACTCCATCCACAGATACGACACCATAGCCAAACCAACTGCTCTTGGTTTTTTGTACAAAGTTTGGATAGTTTCCTATATCCTCCATGTGAAAGTTATCCGACGCTCCTACAATGCGGTAAAGACGATTGTGATATTTGTAGGAACTGTCAGTCAGTAAATTGCCATCACACATCGAAGTAATCTGTGATCCGTCGGCTGCCCAGGTCAGGCAGAAATTATCGCCTCTTACTCCGGTTCGATAAATGGACTCTTTATGAAAAGAAACTGCTGTGGGTATCCTTTTTTCACAAGCAGTCAGCAGAAAAACAGCATATACAAAAATTATAAGTTTTATAATCGCTTTATTTCTTTGTATCCGTAAATTTGCTCTTTCGTTTTGTTGCTTTTGATTAAACACTACCC